>NZ_JAHWBL010000025.1:0-52556 GCF_029493445.1 Nocardioides sp. ChNu-99
CCGCCGCGACCGCGACCGGCCGGACCCGTTCGCCGTCCCGCCGCGCCACGACCAGCAGCCCGGCCAGCCCGGCCAGCCCGGCCCCCACGGCAAGGCCGGCCAGTCCGGTCAGCCGGATCAGCACGCCCCCCACGGTCAGCACGCCCAGCCCGGCCCGCAGGCGCAGCCCTGGGGCCCGCCGCCCGCTGGTCAGCCGACGCAGGCGCCGTGGGGCGGCCAGCCCGCGCCGTACCAGGGGTTCGGCGAGCCGCAGCGCGGCCCGTGGGGTCCGGCGCCCGCCGGTCGCCACTCCGGGGGGTACGGCGGACCCGTCCCGCCGCGCCCGGCCGCCGTGCTCGTGGCCGCCGTGCTCACGTGGGTCGCGACGACCCTGGTCACGGTCGCCATGGTGGTGCTCGTGGTCGTCGTGGCGTCGTCGCCCGACCAGCTGATGGACGAGATCCGCGCGACGCAGCCCGACCTGGTCGAGCAGGGGGTGACGTCCGACCTGCTGCTCAGCACCGCCGTCACGATGGCGATCGTCATGATCGCGTGGGCCGTCGCGTCGGCGGTGTTCGCCGCCTACGCGCTGCGCGGCGCCGGCTGGGCCCGCGTCGCCCTCGTCATCTCGGCCGGCGTCGCCGCGGTGCTCGGCGTCGTCGCGGCGCTCGCCGCCCCGCAGCTCGTCCTCTTCGTCCTCGCCGCCGCCGTGACGGCGGGTTCGCTGCTGCGCCGCGATGTCGGACGCTGGTACGACGCACGTGGTCGAATGGGGCGGTGACGACCCCCCAGGAGCCCAGCCCCTCGGACCCCACCTGGTCCTGGGGCGCGCCACCGCCCGCGGGGAAGGACGGCATCGCCACCACGGACAGCCGCCGGCCGGGCTCCGTGGTCGCGGCCGCCGTCGTCACCATCGTCAGCTGCACCCTGGCCGGCCTCCTCTGGGCGCTGGCGGGCGTGGTCGCGCTCATCGGCGCGGTCTTCATCGCCAGCTCCGACGACGGCACGTCCGTCGAGGGCCTGGGCGACACGATCGGCATGGCGGCCGGCGCCGCCGGTGCGGTGCTGCTCACCTGCGCCCTGCTGGCGGTCGTCGCGATCGTGCTAGCCGTCGGCGTGCTCCGCGGCTCGTCGGGAGCCCGCACCGCCCTCGTCGTCCTGTCGATCATGGCGGCTGTCGCCTACCTCGGTCTCGCCGTGCTGGCGGGGGCGGGCGGCGACCCCCTGACCTCGATGTTCGCCGTCGTCTACCTCGCCGTGTGCGTCACGACCGCCGTGCTGCTGCTGCACCGCGAGACGCGGACGTGGTTCGAGCGGGGCGGGCGGCCCGGCGCGGCGCTCGCCGCCGGACCGGGGTACGGCGGGCCCCCGCCGGGCAGCGCGCCGTGGGGGCCGGGCCCGCAGCACCCGCAGCAGCCCTGGCGCTGAACCGGCCCGCCGGATCGCGCGACCCCGACCGCGGCGCCAGCTCGTCGTGATCCAATGACCCGGTGAGCAACTGGAACCCCGAGCCCGGTCAGTCGTCGGGCCAGCCCTCCGGGCAGGACCCCACCTCGTCGAACCCGTACGGCCAGGGTCAGCCCGGCCAGTACGGCCAGCCCAGCCAGCAGGGCCAGTACGGGCAGGACCCGTACGGCCAGCAGGGTCAGTACGGCAGCCCCTACGGCCAGACCCCGTACGGCCAGACCCCGTACGGCCAGAGCCCCTACGGCCAGAGCCCCTACGGCCTGCAGGGCCCCGGCACGGGCCGCCGGCCGGGCTCCGTCACCGCGGCGGTGTGGCTGTCGTTCGTCGGGTCCGCCCTGGCGCTGCTGGGCGCCCTCCTGATGTTCGCGCTGGCCGGCAACGACGACTTCATCGACGGGTTCAGCGAGGCGGCCGGCGGGGGGGTCTCCGACGACGACGTCACCACGATCGTCCGCATCTTCGCGCTGCCGGCCATCATCTTGTCCGTCGCGTCGCTGGCCGTGACCCCGTTCGTGCTGAAGCGGCGCAAGTGGGCCCGCGTCACGCTCATCGTGCTCGCCAGTCTCGGCATCCTCGCCTCGCTGCTCTTCGCCCCCCTGGGCCTGGTGTGGACGGGCCTGTGCATCGCCGGCATCGTCACCCTCGCCCAGCGCAGCGCCGGCGACTGGTTCCGCGGCGGCGGCGCCATCCAGTCCTCGCCCGGCTACGGGAGCGCCACGACCGACCAGAAGCCCTGGGGCTGAGCCTCCGCGTCCCCCGTCGGCGCGCCGCGTCGCGCTGACGGGGGGACGGAGCGCGTGGTCCAATGGCCGCGTGAGCAACTGGAACCCTGACCCCAGCTCGTCGCAGCCCGGCCAGCCCACCCCGCCGCCCTACGGCAGCCAGACCGGCGCCAACCCGCCGGGCGCCTACCAGGGCGCGCCCTTCAACGGGGGTGCGTACGGCGGTCCCACCGGTTCGCTCAAGCGCCCCGGCACCGTGACCGCGGCCTCCGTCATCACCTGGTTCTCGACGCTGGTGGTCGGTGCCACCGCGCTGTTCGGCCTCATCGGCTCGGTCGCGAGCCGCGACACGATCGCCGACGAGCTCCGCCAGATGGCGGAGGACGACCCGGACTTCCGCGAGCAGCTCGAGCAGTTCAACAGCAGCGGCGGCCTGGACGCGGTCGTCGACGCCACGGTCGGCCTCCTGGTCGCCCTGAGCGCCGTGGTGCTCGTCTGGTGCCTGGTGGTCTTCGTGCTGACGATCTTCGCGTTCAAGGGCTCGAGCGCCGCCCGCATCGCGGTCGTCGTCTCCTGCATCGTGAGCGCGCTGGCCCTGCTGCTCGTCTCGTGGCTCGTCTTCCCGATCATCTTCATCCTGCTCGCGATCGTCGCGACGGTGCTGTTCTTCGTCGGCGGCGCCAGCGAGTGGTACCGCAACAAGTCCCTCGCCCGCCGTCGAGGCTGAGCTCACCCGCACGCCCACCGGACGCCGGTCACCCCTCGGGGTGGCCGGCGTCCGTCGTACCCGGGGCTGCCCAGCCGGCTCAGGCGCGCAGGTCGGCCGCCGCGAGGCGGCGCAGGCCCTCGACGAGGACGGGCTCGTCCTTGCAGAACGCCCAGCGCACGAGGTGCTGCCCCACCGTCGGGTCGGAGTGGAACCCCTGCAGCGGTATGGCGACGACGCCGGCCCGCTCCGGCAGGGCGGCACAGAAGGCGGCGCTGTCGGCCCAGCCGAGCTCCGCCACGTCGGTCACGGAGAAGTAGGTGCCCTCGGGCACGCGCGGCGCGAGGCCGGCGGCGGACAGGCCGTCGCACAGCAGGTCGCGGCGCCGCTGCAGGTCGGCGGCCAAACGCAGCGGGAAGTCGCCCTCCGCGTCGAGCGCGTGGGCCGCGGCGGGCTGCAGCGGCGAGCCGGAGGTGAAGGTCGTCCACTGCTTGACGGCGAGCACGGCCGCGACGAGGTCGGCCGGACCGGTCGCCCAGCCCACCTTCCAGCCGGTCAGCGACCACGACTTGCCGAGGCTGGAGACCGTCAGGGTGCGCTCCGCCATGCCCGGCAGGGTGGAGATGGGCACGTGGCGGTGGTCGTCGTACACGAGGTGCTCGTAGACCTCGTCGGTCACGACGAGCACGTCGTGGCGCACCGCCACCTCCGCCACGACCGCGAGCTCGGCGGGCGTCAGCACGGAGCCGGTCGGGTTGTGCGGGCTGTTGAGCAGGATCAGGCGGGTGCCGTCGTGCACCGCCGCCCGGAAGGCGTCGGCGTCGAGGCGGAAGTCGGGGGAGCGGAGGGTGACGGGTCGCCGTACCGCTCCCGCCATGGCGAGCACCGCGTCGTACGCGTCGTACGACGGCTCGAGCAGCACGACCTCGTCGCCCGGGTCGACGAGGCCCAGCAGGGCGGCGGCGATGCCCTCGGTGGCCCCGGTGGTGACGACGACCTGGGTGTCGGGGTCGAGGTCGATGCCGTGGTGGCGGGCCTGGTGGCGCGCGACGGCCTCGCGCAGCGCCGGGACGCCGACGCCGGGGGCGTACTGGTTGCGTCCCTCGGCCACCGCCGCCCGGGCGCGCTCGAGCACCGAGGCAGGACCGTCGGTGTCGGGGAAGCCCTGCCCCAGGTTGACCGCCCCGGTCTGCAGCGCCAGGGCCGACATCGCGGAGAAGACGGTCGGCGGGATGCCCTGCGCCCGGCGGGCGAGGCGGGCGCCCACGATCAGTCGGCCACGCCGTACAGCCGGTCGCCGGCGTCGCCGAGGCCGGGGACGATGTAGCCGTTCTCGTCGAGGCGCTCGTCCATCGCGGCCGTCACGACCCGCACCGGGATGGAGAGGTCGGCGAGCTCGTCCTCGAGGCGCTTCGTGCCCTCGGGGGCGGTCAGCAGGCAGATGGCCGTGATGTGGTCGGCGCCGCGGTCGACGAGGAACCGGATGGCGGCGGCCAGCGTGCCGCCGGTCGCGAGCATCGGGTCGAGCACGTAGCACTGGCGGCCCGAGAGGTCGTCGGGCAGCCGCTCGGCGTACGTCGAGGCCTGCAGCGTCTCCTCGTTGCGCACCATGCCGAGGAAGCCGACCTCGGCGGTCGGCAGCAGGCGGACCATGCCGTCGAGCATCCCGAGCCCGGCGCGCAGGATCGGCACCACGAGCGGCTTGGGCGTGGACAGGCGGACGCCGGTGGCGGGGGCCACGGGGGTGCGGATCTCGGAGGGCACGACGCGCACGTCGCGCGTCGCCTCGTAGGCCAGCAGGGTCACGAGCTCGTCGGCGAGGCGCCGGAACGTCGGGGAGTCGGTGGTCGCGTCACGCAGCGCGGTGAGCTTGTGCGCGACGAGCGGGTGGTCGACGACGAGGGTGTCCATGGGCACCGAGCCTAAGGCGTGCGAGACCGGCCGCGGATCCCGCTGGCGCGTCGCGCCCGGGTCTGACACGCTGGGCGTCGGTCGTCGGGCACGCGAGGAGGGGGACACGTGGACACGGACAGCATCGACTTCGCCCTCGTGGCCTACCGCGAGGAAGGCGTGTGGCAGCTGCACGAGATCGTGGACGACGTCCTCGACTCGGTCGACACCCTCGCCGCCGCGCTGCGGCGCTTCCCGGGCGACGGCGGCGCCATCGGCGTCGTGGGCGTGGACGAGGACTTCTTCGTGCTGGTGCGCGTCGCCGGTCCGCGCACGCGCATCCTGCTCTCCGACGTCACCGCCGCCGACGAGTGGGAGCTGGCCCGCACCGCCGTCGAGGCGCTCGACCTGCCGATGCCGGAGGACGAGGACGAGCAGGAGCCCGCGGGCGACCTGTCGCTGCTCGCTGACCTCGGCATGAACGCGATGGACCTCGGGCTGTTGCTCGACGACTTCGACCTCTACCCCGACGAGATGGTCTCCGAGATCGCCCGCAAGCTGGGCTTCGGCGTGCTCTTCGACGACGCGGTCGGCCTCACCTCCGCGTGAGCCGCCGCCCGTCCGCCGGCCCGACGGCGCCGGTCCCCGCGTGATCCACCCCCAGGGGGGCCGCTGGGGCGCGCCCATGCGCGCCGCCCTGGGCGAGGCCCGCGCCGCCCTCGCGACCGACGACGTCCCCATCGGGGCCGTGGTGGTCGACGAGCAGCGGCACGTGGTGGGACGCGGCCGCAACGTGCGGGAGGCCGACACCGACCCCACCGGTCACGCCGAGGTCGTCGCGCTGCGCGAGGCCGCCCGTGCCCGCGGGGAGTGGCGCCTGACCGGCTGCACCCTCGTGGTGACGCTCGAGCCCTGCACGATGTGCGCCGGCGCGGCCGTGCTCGCCCGCGTCGACCGGGTGGTGTTCGGCGCCTGGGACGAGAAGGCCGGGGCCGTCGGCTCGTTGTGGGACGTCGTGCGCGACCGCCGGCTCAACCACCGTCCCGAGGTCGTCGGGGGGGTCATGGCGGGGGAGTCGACCGCCCTCCTGGAGGAGTTCTTCTCGGCCCGCCGGCCGTCGTGAAACTGAGAAACGACTGAGACGCGGGTGCGGGGGTACCGGCGGTATGTCGGTGGCGCTCGCGCCACCGGTGCACCACACCCTCCCCCAACCGGGCGGCGTGCCGCCGGGACCCGGACCCGGGGCGGCGCGCTGCCGCGAAGGAGCACCACATGACCACCACGCAGCACACCCAGCACAACTCCGCCCACGGCACGGGCGTCGCCCGTCGCCGGATCAGCACGGAGACGAAGGCGTCGTTCAAGACGACCGAGCTCATCGCCTACGTGGCGGCCGTCGTCGGTGTCCTCGTCGCCTCGGCGCTCGTCGACGTGTCCGACTTCGGCGCCCAGGAGGCGTGGTTCTACGTCACGCTGCTGACCATCGGCTACATGGTGAGCCGCGGTCTGGCCAAGTCGGGCTCGCGCGACTTCTACGACGACGACTCCGCCGACCACGGTCGCACCGGCACCCACGCCTGATCCCTCCCGCACCACCACGAGTGGCGCCGTCCCGACCGGGGCGGCGCCACTCGTGCGTCCGGGCGTGTGCCGGTGTCCGGGGCCCAGGCCCGCTGACCGGGGCTCAGGCGCCCGGGGCGAGCACCACGGCGCCGTGGGCCGGTACGACGAGGGGTGGCCCCGCGTCGTACCCGCCGGGCGTCGCCCACGCGACGCCGTACCCCTCGGGGACCTCGACCGTGGCCGGCTCGGTGCCCAGCGCGAGCACCATCCGCACGGACCCGCGGCCGATGTGCACCACGCGCGTGTTCTCGTCGACCTCGCAGGTGGTGGCGGCGAAGGACGGGTCGGTGAGGTCGGGCAGGGTGCGCCGCAGCGCCGCCAGCTCGCGGTAGACACCGAGGAGCACCGCGTGGCGGCCGCCCTCGGGCTCGGACCAGTCGAGCTTGCTGCGGGTGAACGTCTCCGGGTCCTGCGGGTCGGGCACGACGGCCGGGTCCCAGCCCATCTTCTCGAACTCCGCGATGCGGCCCTCGGCGGTCGCCGTCCCGAGCTCGGGCTCGGGGTGCGAGGTGAAGAACTGGAACGGCGTCGAGGCCGCCCACTCCTCGCCCTGGAACAGCATCGGGGTGAAGCCGGTGCCCAGGGTCAGCAGCGCGGCGGTCGCGAGCTGGTCGTCGTCGAGGTGCTCGGTCAGCCGGTCGCCGACGGCGCGGTTGCCGATCTGGTCGTGGTTCTGGCTGCAGACCACGAGGCGCCACGTGGGCGCGGTGGCGGTGTCGATCGGCACGCCGTGGTCGCGCTCCCGGAACGAGCTGTAGGTGCCGGCGTGGAAGAAGCCCTCGGTCAGCACCTTCCGCAGCGCCGCCAGCGGCTCGAAGTCGGCGTAGTAGCCGGCCGTCTCGCCGCTGAGCGCCACGTGCACCGCGTGGTGGAAGTCGTCGCTCCACTGCGCGGTCAGCCCGTAGCCGCCCGCCTCGCGGGGCGTGAACATCACCGGGTCGTTGAGGTCGGACTCGGCGATGAGCGTCAGGGGCCGGCGCACGTGCGCCGACCAGTCGGCGGTCTCGACCGCCATCTCCTCGAGCACGTGGGTCGGCGAGGAGTCGTGCAGCGCGTGCACGGCGTCGAGGCGCAGGCCGTCGACGTGGTAGTCGTCGAACCAGGAGCGGACGTTGTCGAGCACGTAGCGCCGCACCTCGCCCGCGGCGTCGTCACCGTCGAGGTTGACGAGGTCGCCCCACGTGTTGCGGCCCGTCTTCAGGTAGGGGCCGAAGAGCGGCAGGTAGTTCCCCGACGGCCCCAGGTGGTTGTAGACGACGTCCTGGATCACGCCGAGACCGGCCGCGTGGCAGGCGTCGACGAAGCGCTGGTACGCCGCGGGCCCGCCGTACGTCTCGCTCACGGCGAACCAGCCGACCCCGTCGTAGCCCCAGTTGTGGGTGCCGTTGAACGCGTTGACCGGCAGCAGCTCGACGAGGTCGACCCCGATGGAGACGAGGTGGTCGAGGCGGCCGATGGCGGCGTCGAGCGTGCCCTCGGGGGTGAACGTGCCGAGGTGCAGCTCGTAGATCACGGAGCCGGCGAGCTGCCGCCCGGTCCAGCCCGCGTCGGTCCACGTGAACCCGGACGGGTCGAAGGTGCGGGACAGGCCGTGCACGCCCTCGGGCTGGCGGCGCGAGCGCGGGTCCGGCCTGGGCGTGGGGTCGTCGTCGAGCAGGTAGCCGTAGCCGACGCCCTCGGGGTACGCCGCGGGGTCGAGGCGCAGCGCACCGGCCGGCACCGTCCACCAGTCGTCGGCGCCGCGCTCCAGCTCGACCACCTCGTCGTGGTCGCCGGTGGCGACGGTGAGCCGGACGGTGCGGGGCCGGGGGGCCCAGACGGCGAACGGTGGGCGCGGTGGGCGCGTGGTCATGCGGACTCCCTCGTGAGCAGGGCGACGGGGTACGTCGCGAGCAGGTCCGCCACCAGTACCCGCCCCGACGCGTCCCGCGCGACCGGGGCGTCGGCGAGCAGGTCGCGCCACTCGCCCTCGGGCAGCTCGAGCGTCGTCGTGCCCCACCCGCCGCGACGCCCGAGCCCGACGGGCAGCCGCGTGACGACGCTGACGGCGCCGCCGCGGTCGAACGCCACGAGGTGGTCCGCGGCCTCGCCCTCGGCGGCCAGCGGCGCGTACGACGAGAACAGCTCGGGGCGGTCCCGGCGCAGGCGCAGCACCGTCGCGACCAGGCGCAGCTTGACCGCACCGGAGTCGGCGAGGCCGCCGGCGAGCGGCGGGCGCACGCCACCCAGCAGGGCCGGCAGGACCTCGGAGCGCACGTCGAAGTCGACGGGACGGCGGTTGTCGGGGTCGACGAGCGACTGCTCCCACAGCTCGCTGCCCTGGTAGACGTCCGGCACCCCGGGGATCGTCAGCGCCACCAGCTTGGCGGCCAGCGCGTTCGACCAGCCGGGACCGGTGACGGCGTCGAGCAGCGTCACGAGCGTGCGCCGGGCGTCGCGGTCGTCGAACGCCGCGTCGACCGCGCGGTGCACGGCGGCCTCGTAGTCCTCGTCGGGGGCGGTCCACGTCGTGCCGTCGCCCGCCTCGCGCATCGCCTTCTCGGCGTACGCGTGCAGGCGCGAGCGCAGGTCCCCGCTGCTGGTGGCGGGCCAGGCGCCGACGATCGCCTGCCACAGCAGGGCACCGAAGCCGGGGTCGGGCAGCGGAGCGGCCTCGAGCAGCTCCGAGAGCGCCCCGGCCCACAGGTCGGGCAGCTCGGCGAGCACGCTGATGCGGGCGCGCACGTCCTCGCCCCGCTTGGTGTCGTGCGTCGACATCGTGGTCATCGCGTGCGGCCAGTGCTCCTGGCGCTCGGTCATCGCCGCGTGGAACGTCGCGGCGTCGACGGCGAAGACCGACGGGTCCGCACCGACCTCGTTGAGGCTCGTCAGGCGCGACCAGCGGTAGAACGAGCAGTCCTCGACGCCCTTCGCCATCACCATGCCGGAGGTCTGCTGGAAGCGCAGCGCAGCCGGGTGCTCGGGGTCGGTCAGCAGCGGGTGCAGGCGGTCGAGCACCGCGTCGAGGTCGGGGCGGTGGCGCCGGGCGGAGGTGAACGCCTCCTCCAGGTGGTCGCGGCCGGCGGGCAGGTACGAGCGGTAGACCGGCATGCCGGAGACCAGCTCGGCGACCGCGTCGACCACCTCGTCGCCGTCGTCGCCGAGCTCGCGGGAGATGCGGCGCACCTCGGAGCCGAGGATGCCGTCGGCGACCTCGCGCTTGCGGTCGTGGACCATCGCGTGCCACTCGACGGGTGCGCCGCGCAGGGAGGCCTCGAGCGCGTCGAGGGGGGCCTCCCCGGCCGGGTCGACGAACAGGCGGTCGACGAGGGCGAGCGCGTCGTACCCGGTCGTGCCGGCGGTCGCCCACGACGGCTCGAGCTCCTCGCCGGGCTCGAGGATCTTCTCGACGAGCACGTAGGCGCCGCCCGTGATGCCGGCCAGGTCGTCGAGGTAGCCCGCGGGGTCGCGCAGGCCGTCGGGGTGGTCGACGCGGAGCCCGTCGACGAGGCCCTCGGCGAACCACCGCTTCACCTCGGCGTGCGTGGCGTCGAACCAGCGCCGGTCCTCCACCCGCACGGCGGCCAGGGTGTTGACCGCGAAGAAGCGGCGGTAGTTGAGCCGGTCGTCGGCGGTGCGCCAGCCCACGAGCTCGTAGTGCTGCGCGGCGTGCGTGGCCTGCGCGTCGGGGGTGCCGTCGACGAGCGCCAGCGTGCCGGGCCGCACCGGGAAGCGGTGGTCGTGGTAGCGCAGCTCGCCGTCGACGACGCGCAGGTTGCCCACCGCCCCGTCGGCGCCGAGGTCGTCGTCGCCCACCACGGGGATGCGGATGCGCCCGCCCCCGGCCTCCCAGTCGACGTCGAACGCGTCCGCCCAGGGCGACGCGTGGCCGGCCGCGAGCAGCGACCACCACCAGGCGTTCTCCGCGGGCGTCGCCACGCCGACGTGGTTGGGGACGATGTCCACCAGCACGCCCATGCCGAGCGAGCGGGCGCGGGCCGAGACGGCCTGCAGCCCGGCGGGGCCGCCGCGGGACAGGTCGATGCCGTTGTGGCCGACCACGTCGTACCCGTGGTCGCTGCCGGGCTCGGCGGCCAGCACCGGCGACAGGTAGACCCAGTCCACGCCGAGGGCGTGGAGGTAGGGCAGCGTGCGGGCGGCGGCGTACAGGTCGAACTGCGACGTGATCTGCAGTCGGTAGGTGCTGGTGGGCGTGCGGGCGCTGCGGCGCTCGTCGTTCATGGTGGGTCCCGTCCTCGGCCGGCCGTGGGGTGCAGCGTCGTCAGCGTAGAGGGGCGCGCCGAGCGCGCGGGCCGCGTCGGCGGGCGACCCGCGGCGCGGCGCCCGTCCGTGGTCTGATGGGTGGGCGACCGACCCGACGACCCCGACCGGAGCCGACCGGTCCGGCGAGGCGTCGGGTGACGACTGGGGAGGAACGACCATGCGAGTGACCGTGCGACGCGGGGTACGTCGGGGAGTGGCCATCGCCGCGGGAATGGTGCTGACGACGTCGGTCGTCGCCGGCTGCGGCGGCGACGAGGGCTCCGGCGGTGACGACTCGTCGGGGGGCGGGTCCGACGACAGCGCCGAGGAGTTCGCCGACTCGTCGGCCGAGGACATCATCGCGGCGGCCCAGGAGGCCGTCGAGGGTGCCGAGTCGTTCCGCGTGGCGGGCGAGATCGAGGAGGACGGCGACACGGTCGAGGTCGACCTGATGGTCGACGAGGCCGGGGACTGCACGGGCGAGATGACGCTCGGCAGCGTCGGCGGCCTCCAGATCGTCGGGGTCGACGGCTCCTACTGGGTCAAGGGCGACGCCGAGTTCTGGACCGCGGCCGCGGGCGACCCCGCGGCGGCCGCCGTGTTCGCCGACAAGTGGGTCGTCGACGCCGAGCAGGACTTCGCCGAGGTCTGCGACATCGAGACGTTCCGCGACTACGAGTCCGACGGCGACGTCGAGAGCCCCGAGAAGGGCGACGTGACCGAGGTCGACGGCGAGGAGGCCGTCGAGGTCACCTTCACCGACGACGACGGCGAGACCGCCACCATCTCCGTCCTCACCTCGGAGCCGCACTACCTGGTGCAGCTCGAGCGCGAGACCGGTGCCTTCACGCTGAGCGACTTCGACGAGCCCGTCGACGCCGAGGAGCCCCCGGCCGACGAGGTGTTCGACCCGAGCACGCTGGGCTGACCCGCCGCGCGACGCACGACGGCGCCGGCCCCGCGGAGCGATCCGCGCGGCCGGCGCCGTTCGTCGTACCGGGTGGTGTCCCGGGGGTGGTGCCGGTCAGTCCGTGGTCATCGCCGCGATGCTGGCCGCCACCGAGTGGTCGGGCTCCTCCACGGGGGCCTGGTGCTCGCGGAGCACGAGCACGCTGCGCGAGGTCATCGACAGGTGGCTGCCCGCCGGGTGGCCCTCGTCGTCGGCCAGGTGGCCGGCGGTGTCGATCACGACGTCCCACGCCTCGGCGTACTCCGCGGGGGGCAGCACGACGTCGCAGTCGCCGTCCCCGTTGAAGTAGAGCAGGAAGTGGTCGTCGGTGATCGTCTGGCCGCGGGCGTCCTTGCCGGCGATCCCGTGGCCGTTGAGGTACATCCCGAGCGCCTTCGCGCCGGGGCCCTCGCCGCCGTCCCAGTCGCCGTCCTCCATCGGGCGACCGTCGAGGTGCAGCCACACGATGTCGTTGAGCCGGTCGCCGTCCTCGCCGGGCAGCGGGGTGCGCACCGAGCCGCCCGTGAAGAACCGCTTGCGCCGGAACGTCGGGTGGGTACGACGCAGGCGGGCCACCGCCGCGGTGAACTCCACGAGCGGCCGGTCCGCGTCCTCCCAGTGCACCCACGACAGCTCGGAGTCCTGCGCGTAGGTGTTGTTGTTGCCCTGCTGCGTGCGGCCCAGCTCGTCGCCGTGCAGCAGCATCGGGACGCCCTGGCTCAGCAGCAGCGTCGAGATGAAGTTGCGCTGCGAGCGGGCGCGGGCGCCGAGGATCTCGGGGTCGTCGGTGGGCCCCTCGACGCCGTGGTTCCACGACCGGTTGTGGCTCTCGCCGTCGTTGTTGTCCTCGCCGTTGGCGTCGTTGTGCTTCTCGTCGTAGGAGACGAGGTCGCGCAGCGTGAAGCCGTCGTGTGCGGTGACGAAGTTGATGCTGGCGAACGGGCGGCGCCCCGAGTGCTCGTAGAGGTCGCTGGAGCCGGCGAGGCGCGACGCGAAGTCGCCGAGGTCGGTGTCGCCGCGCCAGAAGTCGCGGACCGTGTCGCGGTACTTGCCGTTCCACTCCGTCCACTGCGGGGGGAAGCCGCCGACCTGGTAGCCGCCGGGGCCGACGTCCCACGGCTCGGCGATGAGCTTGACCTGGCTGACCACCGGGTCCTGCTGCACGAGCTCGAAGAAGGTGGCGAGGCGGTCGACGTCGTAGAACTCGCGGGCCAGCGTCGAGGCGAGGTCGAACCGGAAGCCGTCGACGTGCATCTCGGTGACCCAGTAGCGCAGCGAGTCCATGATCAGCTGCAGCGAGTGGGGGTGGCGCACGTTGAGGCTGTTGCCGGTGCCGGTGTAGTCCATGTAGTACCGCTGGTCGTCCTCGACGAGGCGGTAGTACGCCGGGTTGTCGATGCCCTTGAAGCTGAGCGTCGGCCCGAGGTGGTTGCCCTCCGCGGTGTGGTTGTAGACCACGTCGAGGATGACCTCGATGCCCGCGGCGTGCATCGCCTTGACCATCGACTTGAACTCCTGCACCTGCTGGCCGTCGTGCTCGCTCGCGGCGTACGAGGCCTGCGGCGCGAAGAAGCCGAGGGTGTTGTAGCCCCAGTAGTTGCGCAGGCCCTTCTCGAGCAGCGTGTTGTCCTGCACGAACTGGTGCACGGGCATCAGCTCGAGGGCCGTCACGCCCAGCTTGGAGAGGTGGTCGGTGATGGCGGGGTGCGCGAGCGCGGCGTAGGTGCCGCGGATCTCCTCGGGGATCTCCGGGTGCAGCTGGGTGAGGCCCTTGACGTGCGCCTCGTAGACGATCGACTCGTCGTACGGCGTGCGCGGTCGCCGGTCACCCTCCCAGTCGAAGAAGGGGTTGATGACGACGCCGTGGGTCATGTGCGGCCCGGAGTCGTCGTCGTTGCGGGAGTCCTCGTCGCCGAACGTGTAGGCGAAGAGCGAGGGGTCCCAGTCGATCTCGCGGCTGGTCGCCTTGGCGTAGGGGTCCAGCAGCAGCTTGTTCGGGTTGCAGCGCAGGCCCTGGTCGGGCTCCCACGGGCCGTGCACCCGGTAGCCGTAGTGCTGCCCGGGCTGCACCGTCGGCAGGTAGGCGTGCCACACGTGGGCGTCGACCTCGGTGAGCTCGACGCGGGTCTCGACCCAGGTGTCCTCCCCGCCCTCGGGGTCGGGGTCCAGCAGGCACAGCTCCACCCGCTCCGCGACCTCGCTGAACAACGCGAAGTTCGTCCCGCTCCCGTCGAACGTCGCCCCCAACGGGTACGGCGTACCCGGCCAGACCTCCATGCCTGCTCCTCTCGCTGCGCACCGTCGTGTCGTCTGAACGATCCAACCAGGGGGGTGGGCGGTGCGCCGCGCGTCCCCGCGCCTCGGGCGCGGCGCCGCGGGTCGCGCCTCGGCGGCGGACGGGGACCTCAAGATGCTTGATCCGATCTTGAGAGAACGATGTTCTCTCTACCCTTGACCTGTTCCCGGCCGGCCAGGATCGACCTAGGGTTCGTAGCGGTCCGGTGAGGGGTTCACCGGGCCATCTACGTCAGGGAGATCGCCATGTCCGAGATCCAGGCCCGTTCGGGCCACGTCAGCCGCCGAGCGGTCACCCGGGCCGCCGTCTGGTCCGTGCCCACCGTCGCCGTCGTCGCGGCCGCGCCGGCCTTCGCCGCGTCCGTCACCGACATCGGCGCCTACACGATCGACGGTTCCTGCGGCGTGCTCGGCGCCGTGGGCCCCGGGTTCGTCATCACGGCACCGGTCGACGCCCCCATCCCGGCGGGCAGCTCGATCACCATCACGGGCACCGGCGTCGCCAACATCGGCGCCATCACGCCGAGCGGGCCCGCCACGGTGGCCGTCGCCGAGCCCAGTCCCACGACCCGCACCGCCACCCTCGCGTCCGACCTGCCTGCCGGATCGCGGCTCGAGCTCCGCTCGGCGCTCTCGCTCAACGTGGCCTTCACCCTGACGGGGGTCGGCGCACTCCCGTCCGGCTACACCGCGACGGGCGCCAAGAACGCCGGCAGCGTCAGCAGCACGCTCGTCCTCTGCTCGGCGACCTGAGCAGCGTCCTCCACCTCGCGATCGCCGGCACCCTCCTCGGGGTGCTGGCGGTCGCTGCCTCTGCGAAGCTGCGCCGGCCCGACCTGGCGCGGTCCGGTCTCGCCGCCCTCGCGCCCTCCCGGGTGGCGCGGTGGCGGGGCGCGCCGTACCTCCTCGTGGGGCTCGAGGCCGG
Organism: Nocardioides sp. ChNu-99; assembly: GCF_029493445.1. Classification (NCBI taxonomy): domain Bacteria; kingdom Bacillati; phylum Actinomycetota; class Actinomycetes; order Propionibacteriales; family Nocardioidaceae; genus Nocardioides; species Nocardioides sp. ChNu-99. Next base: position 14,799 of record NZ_JAHWBL010000025.1, read on the forward strand.
GCTCGCCGTGGGCCTCCTCCTGCCGGGCCGGGCGGGTCGGGGGGCGCTCGTCGGCGTCGTCGTGGTGCTCGCCGCCTTCGCCGTGGCGCTGGCCGGCGCGGCCCGCCGCCCTGGCGAGGGGGCGCGCTGCGGCTGCTTCGGCGCGTGGTCCGACGAGCCCGTGACCACGCTGTCGGTGGCCCGCACGGCCGGCCTGGTCGTCGTCGCCGTCGTCGCCCTGCTCACCGGCTGGGGTACGCCGGGTCTGCTCGCCGCACTGGGGTCGGCGTCCGGATCCGAGGTGGTGGCCGCCGCCGCGCTGGCGGCGCTGCTCGGCGCGGTGCTCGCGCTGACGACGGCCCTCGGCGTCGCCCGGGGCCGGGCGGGCGTCGGCCGCGGCGCGTCCCTGCCGGCGTACCCGGGAGCGACGGCGGACCTCACCGGGCAGCCGGTCCCCGTGGTCGAGGTGGTGCTCCCCGACGGGCAGGTGCGTCTCCTGGCCGACCTCGCCCACGACCGCAGCCTGCTCGTGGTGGTCGCCTCGCTGCACTGCGCCACCTGCCACGAGGTGCTCGACGAGCTCCCCGCCTGGCAGGCCGACCTCGGTCGCGGCGCCCACGTGCTCGTCGTGACCTCCTCGGACCGCGGCCCCTTCCTCGGGCGCTTCCCGGACCTGCGCCCCCACCTCGCGCTCGGCGCCCGCGGCGTGCAGGAGGCGTTCGGGGTGCCGGGCACGCCGGCCGCGGTGCTGATCGGTGTCGACGGCAGGGTGGCCACGCGGGTGGCGCTCGGGGTCGACGAGGTGAGGGGCCTGCTCGCGGGCACGCTCGACGCCGTCCGGCGCGCGGGGCACCGTCCCTCGGTGGAGGCGCCCGGCGGGTGAGCCCCGACGTACGTCACACCCGCTGGAAGCCGCCGGTTACCTGCGAGTAAGGTCCCGCCTCGTGAACCGAGAGATCTACGACGAGGACCACGAGGCGTTCCGCGCATCGGTGCGCGAGTTCCTGGAGCGTTCGGTCATCCCCGACGTCGAGGCGTACGCCGAGAAGAAGGGCATCCCGCGCGAGTTCTGGCTCGAGGCGGGCAAGCAGGGGTTCCTGGGGCTCGAGATCCCCGAGGAGTACGGCGGCGCGGGCGCGGGCGACTACCGCTTCAACGCCGTCATGGGCGAGGAGCTCAGCAAGGTCAACGCGGCGCTCGGCTCGTGCTGGGGCATCCACGCGGACATCACGGCGCCGTACCTCGTGCAGCTCGGCACCGAGGAGCAGAAGCAGCGCTGGCTGCCGGGCGTGGCGGCGGGCGAGATCCTGCTCGCCATCGGCATGACGGAGCCCTCCGGCGGCTCCGACCTCGCCGCGCTCAAGACCACCGCGGTGCGCGACGGGGACGAGTGGGTCATCAACGGCTCGAAGACGTTCATCACGAACGGCTACTCCGCCGACCTCGTCATCACCGCGGTGCGCACCAGCCCGGAGAAGAAGGCGCGCGGCATCACGCTGTTCGCGATCCCGGCCACCGCCGAGGGCTTCAGCCGTGGCCGCAAGCTCGACAAGGTCGGCCAGGACGAGTCCGACACCGCCGAGCTGTTCTTCGAGAACGTGCGCCTCGGCGACGACCACGTGGTCGGCGAGGTGGACGGCGGCTTCATCCACATGATGCAGAAGCTGCCGCAGGAGCGCCTCGGCTGCGCCATCTCCAACATCGCTCACGCCCAGCAGATCCTCGTCGAGACGCTGCAGTACACGAAGGACCGCAAGGCGTTCGGCCAGTCGATCGGGCAGTTCCAGCACTCGAAGTTCCTGCTGGCCGAGCTGTTCACCAAGATCGAGGTCAGCCAGGCGTTCCTCGACCAGTGCGTCGTCGCGCACGACAAGGGCGAGCTCACCCCCGTGGACGCCGCCAAGGCGAAGTGGTGGACCAGCGAGATCCAGAACGACGTGCTCGACCACTGCGTGCAGCTGCACGGCGGCTACGGCTTCATGAACGAGTACCGGGTCGCTCGCGCCTGGCGCGACGCCCGCGTCTCGAAGATCTGGGCCGGCTCGAACGAGATCATGAAGGAGCTGATCGGTCGGGACCTCGGTCTCTGACCTGAGGGGTTCGCGGTTTTCTTTGCCGTGTCTTTGCCCTGGGACGGGGGTGGTCCGGACCTCCCGGGACCCCCGTTTGACGGGTACCGGGACCTGGGGTGGATTACGTGCGTAGTGCATGTAATCCGACTCTGGGGAGGGTCCGCCCATGTCCGACCACACGCTCGACCACACGTCCGGCAGCATGTCGGGGAGCGGCGTGTCCCGCCGCTCGTTCACGCGCGCCGCGGCGTGGTCCGTCCCGACCGTCGCGGTCGTTGCCGCGGCGCCGGCGTATGCTGCGTCGATCTCCGACGTCGGGGCGTTCGCGCTGCGGGGGACTTGCGGGACCCTGGGCCTACTCGGGCCCGGCTTCACCCTCCAGGCGGGGCCGGACGCCCCGCTGCCGATCGGCACGACGGTCATCGTCACCGGTTCGGGTGTCGCCAACATCGGGGTGTTCTCGGTCTCGGGAGGGATGGCGAGCGTGGCCGTCCTGAGCGGCACGTCGCGCCTCATCACCCTCACGAGCGACCTGCCCGCCGGGGCCACGATGGCGTTCCGTACGACGCTCTCGATCAGCGTGGCCTTCCAGCTGAACGCGGTCGCGACGCTGCCCAGCGGCTACGAGGCGACGGGCGCCAAGACGACGGGCAAGGTCAGCAGCACGTTGATCCTCTGCTCGGGCAGCTGACGACGCGACCGTTGCCTCAGGTGGCCGGGACCGTGGTCGATGGGGTCCTGGACAGGAGGCCCGGGACCTCGTCGACGGTCGACGCGGCACCGGGGCACGCATGAGCACGCAGCAGCACCACCGTCCCACGGATGCCACGCCCCGCGAGCTGTCCCGTCGCACCTTCACCCGTGCGGCGGCGTGGAGCGCACCCATCGTGTCGGTCGCCGTGGCAGCCCCCGCTCACGCGATGAGCGTCGCCGTCGAGCACGACCTGTTCGTGGCCTTCGTCGGCTCCCAGTGGACGAGCGTGCCGGGTGGTGGCGACGCCGCGTGGGCGAGCATCCCGGCGGTGCTCGAGGTCTCGAACCTCGGCACGGCCGACTCGCCGGTGGGGACCGTGGGCACGCTGACGTCGGACGCGCCCGTGCTCCAGATGCAGGCATCCCACCCCGAGGTCACCGTCACCGAGACGTCCGGCGGCGCCGAGATCGGGCTGCCGTCCGTGCCCGCGGGCAGCACGCTGACCGTCTCCCTCGGCGCCCTGCTCGACCAGGAGGCGGCGCTCGCCCTCGGGTCCGGAGACCATGCCGCCCAGGTCGCCTTCGCCCTGACCGGCACGGACGCATCGGCCACAAACGACGCCGCGTCGGCTCCCGTCGTCATCACGGTGACCAGCGCCTGGGGCATCCCCTGACGGTTGGCGACCGCCTCGGCCCGCCCGGAAACGCGGTGCGGCGGGGGAGCCCCCCGCCGTACCGTCGTCCCGATGCGTCTCTTCACCGCCCTCGTCCCGCCCGCCGACGTGCTCGAGCACCTCGACGACTTCCTCGACGTGCGGCGTGCGGCCGCCGACCTGCGGTGGAGCCGTCCGGAGAACCTGCACGTCACCCTCGCCTTCGCCGCCGACGTGGAGGAGTGGCGGGTCGACGAGGTGCTGGAGCGGACCGCGGCGGCCGCGGCGCGCCGTACCCCGTTCACCACCCGCGTCGCCGGGGGCGGCGCCTTCCCGCACCCCGACGCCGCGCAGGTGCTGTGGGCCGGACTGGCGCTCGACGAGCCGGCCGGCGCCGAGCTCGAGGCCCTGGCCCGGGGTGCCCGGGCGGCCGTCGCCACCGCGGGCGCCGCGGTCGACGGCACCCGGTTCCGGCCCCACCTGACGGTCGCACGCGCGGGGCGACCGCGGCAGCTGAGCGACTGGGTGCGGCTGCTCGACGCCTACGAGGGCCCGGAGTGGGCCGTCGACGAGGTGGCCGTCGTCGCCTCGCACCTGGGGGAGGGGCCTCGGCGCCGGCCGCGCCACGAGGTGCTCGCCACCGCCCCGCTCGCCGGCTGAGGTCACCCGCGGTCCCCGAGCGGCCCTGGCGTCACGACCACTACGCTCAGGGCCCATGAGCGCCCCCGACTCCCCGGCCAAGCAGCAGCTGATCGCCCAGGTCGACGCCAAGGCCGTCGTACGCGGCGAGGTCGTGCTGAGCTCCGGCGCGACCGCCGACTACTACGTCGACATGCGCCGGGTGACGCTCGACGCCGCGGCCGCCCCGGCGATCGGCCGGGTCATGCTCGACCTGACGGCCGACTGGGACTACGACGCGGTGGGCGGCCTCACGCTCGGCGCCGACCCCGTCGCCACCGCCATGCTCCACACCGCCGCCGCCGGGGGCCGGGTGCTGGACGCGTTCGTCGTGCGGAAGTCGCAGAAGGTGCACGGCCTGCAGAAGCTCATCGAGGGCCCGCCCGTGGCGGGCCGGCGGGTGCTGGCCGTCGACGACACCTCCACCACCGGCGGGTCGGTCCTCGAGGCCGTCGCGGCCCTGCGCGAGGCCGGCGCCGAGGTCGTCGGGGTCGCGGTGGTCGTCGACCGCGACACCGGCGCCGCCGAGCGCGTCGAGGCCGAGGGCGTGCCCTACCGCTTCGCCGTCGGCAAGGCCGAGCTCACCATCTGAAGCGCTCTCAGCCTGCGTCGTTATCCTCGCCGGGTGATCACGACCGGCGCCCTGCCTGGCCTGAGCCTGATGACCGGCCCGACCCTGCTGAACAGCGACCCCGACGACCTCACCGGGTTCGCCGGCTGGGCCGTCGACCTCATGGAGAAGATCGGCCCCGTCGGGGCCGGCGTCGCGATCGCGGCCGAGAACCTCTTCCCGCCGCTGCCGAGCGAGGTCATCCTCCCGCTCGCGGGCTTCACCGCCCACCAGGGCGACTTCACCCTCGCCGAGGCGCTGTTCTGGACGACGGCGGGCTCCGTCATCGGCGCCGCCGTCCTCTACTGGCTGGGCGTGGCGTTCGGCCGCCAGCGGATGTACTGGGTGTGGGAGCACATGCCGCTGGTGAAGACCGAGGACCTCGAGCGCACCGAGGCCTGGTTCGAGCGGCACGGCAAGAAGGCGGTGTTCTTCGGCCGCATGATCCCGATCTTCCGCAGCCTCATCTCGGTCCCGGCGGGCATCGAACGGATGTCGTTCGGCCTGTTCCTGCTGCTCACCCTGGCGGGCAGCCTCATCTGGAACAGCATCTGGGTGCTGGCGGGCTACTTCGCCGGCTCGCAGTGGGACCGCGTCGAGCCCTACATGGGCGTCGTGCAGAAGGTCGTCATCGCCGCCGTCGTGATCGGCGTCGCGTGGTTCGTGATCTTCCGCGTGCGCCAGATCCGGCGCGCCCGCCACCTGCGCAACCCCTGGGACGACGAGCCCGAGGGGGCGTGAGCACGCCCGCCGAGCCGGGGCGCGCGCCGTACGACCCCATGCCGCACGGACCCGCCGAGGTGGGCGTCGGCCCGTGGGAGGGCCCGTGGCCCGAGGGACCGCAGTGGGACCCCGAGCTGCTGCGCGACGGTGACCGGCGCAACGTGGTGGACCGCTACCGCTACTGGCGCCTCGAGGCGATCGTCGCCGACCTCGACACCCGCCGGCACGGCTTCCACGTGGCGATCGAGAACTGGCAGCACGACTTCAACATCGGCACGATCGTGCGCACCGCCAACGCGTTCCTCGCCGCGGAGGTGCACGTGGTCGGCAACCGCCGCTGGAACCGCCGCGGCGCCATGGTCACCGACCGCTACCAGCACGTGCGCCACCACCCGTCGGTGCCCGACCTCGCGGCGTACCTGCACGGGCTCGAGCGTCCCGTGCGCCTGCTGGGCATCGACAACCTCCCGGGGTCGGCCCACCTGGAGACGACGGCCGTGCCCCACGACGCGTGCTTCCTCCTCGGCCAGGAGGGGCCCGGCCTGTCGGAGCAGGCGCGGGCGGTGTGCGACGGCACCTTCTCGATCGCGCAGTTCGGCTCCACGCGCTCCATCAACGCCAGCTCGGCGGCGGCGATCGCGATGCACGCGTGGGTGCGCACCCACGCCGACCTGGGCGACGCTCAGGTCTGGCGCGGCTGAGCGCCGTCGCGGCGCCGCAACCGGGCCACCTCGCCGCGCAGCCGGTCGACCTCGCCCTCCAGCGCGAGGACCCGGGCGATGCCCGCGATGTTGAGACCCTCCGCCAACAGGGTGCGGATGCGGTGCAGCCGGTCGATGTCGGCCTCGCTGTAGAGCCGCGTGCCCCCCGGGGTGCGGTCGGGCTCGAGCAGCCCGCGGCGCTCGTAGACCCGCAGGTTCTGCACCTGCAACGACGTCATCTCGGCCGCCACCGAGATGGCGAACACGCCCGTCGTACGTCGTGCCACGACGCCTCCTCGTGATCCGGTGCTCGGGGGCTTGATTCTCCCGTGGGCCTGGAATATATAACAGAGATGTCAGGTTCCCTGATGCACCAACCATCAGGTCCCGGCGCGGGACCAGGACACACGAGGAGGATGACGTGATGCTGCTCCGGACCACCGACCCGTTCCGCGAGCTCGACCGCCTGGCCGCCCAGCTCGTGGGCTCCGGCACCACCAACCGCCCCGCCGTCATGCCCATGGACGCGTGGCGCGAGGGTGAGCGCTTCGTCATCGAGTTCGACCTGCCCGGCGTGAGCGCCGAGAGCATCGACCTCGACGTCGAGCGCAACGTGCTGACCGTCAAGGCCGAGCGCGTCGCCCGCAACGGCGACTGGGAGATGCTCGCCTCCGAGCGCACGCGCGGCACGTTCACACGCCAGCTGGTGCTCGGCGACAACCTCGACCTCGACCGCATCGAGGCGGCGTACGCCGACGGCGTGCTGCGGCTCGTCGTGCCCGTCGCGGAGAAGGCGAAGGCGCGCAAGATCGCCGTCGCCGGTGCCACCCCGGCCGCGCAGCCGGAGGCCATCGAGGCCTGAGCCCCGCGCCGACGCCGGTCCCTCGTGGAGGGGCCGGCGTCGTCGTGCCCGGGGGCAGCGGGGGTACGGCGCACCCCGCCGTCACCTCCCGGCCACCTGCCGTCACCGCGGGGGCCTACGCTGGCCCGTCCGCGTCCCGGCGCGGCCCCCGCCCGACCGCGCCCCCGCGGTCGACCGCCCCCGTGAGGAGGACCGATGTCGGACCGCGCCCGCCCGTCCCGCCTGCTGCCGCCGCCCCTGCGGCGCCACCGCGTCGAGCCCACCCACGTCGACGCCGTCGAGGGCGCCGCCGGCGTCGACGAGCCGACCGGGGACGACGACACGGGGGCGACGGGTCGTCGCATCATCGACAGCGCCCTGTACGTCGACGGGCGCCGCGTCGCCTCCCCGGGCGACCTCGCCGCGACGTACCGGGTGCTGCGCGAGCACGACGAGGCCATCGCCTGGATCGGGCTGTACCGCCCCGAGAACCACGAGCTGGCCTCGCTCGCTGGCGAGTTCGACCTCCACGAGCTCGCGGTGGAGGACGCGATCGTCGCCCACCAGCGGCCGAAGCTGGAGCGCTACGACGACACCCTCTTCGTCGTGCTGCGTCCCGCCCGCTACGTCGACGACCGCGAGGAGGTCGAGTTCGGCGAGGTGCACCTCTTCGTCGGCCCCGACTTCGTCGTCAGCGTGCGCCACAGCGAGGCGCCCGACCTCGGCGCGGTGCGGCACCGGCTCGAGGAGGACCCGGAGCTGCTGGCGCTGGGCCCCGAGGCGATCCTCTACGCCATCCTCGACCGGGTCGTCGACGGCTACGCGCCGGTCGTGGCGGGCCTGGAGAACGACATCGACGAGATCGAGACCGAGGTCTTCAGCGGCGACCCGCGGGTGTCGCGGCGCATCTACGCGCTGACGCGCGAGGTCGTCGAGTTCCAGCGGGCCACCCGGCCGCTGGCCGCCGTGGTCAAGGGGCTCGCCGCGGGGTTCGCCAAGTACGGCACCGACGAGGAGCTGCAGCGCTACCTGCGCGACGTCGACGACCACCTCACCGTCGTCATCGAGCAGGTGGACGAGTTCCGCCAGCTGCTGCGCGACATCCTGACCGTCAACGCCACCCTCGTCGCCCAGCAGCAGAACGAGGAGATGAAGGCGCTGAGCGAGGTCAGCATCGACCAGAGCGAGGAGGTCAAGCGCATCTCCTCCTGGGCGGCCATCCTCTTCGCGCCGACCCTCGTGGGCACCGTCTACGGCATGAACTTCGACCACATGCCCGAGCTGCACTGGGCGTGGGGCTACCCCATGGCCGTCGTCATGATGCTGATGGTCAGCGTCGTGCTCTACCTCGTGTTCCGCCGCCGCGGGTGGCTCTGAGCCGGGGGGCGGCGGCACCCCGCTAGGGTGACGGCGATCCGCCCGCTCATCGAGGAGACCCCACCGATGCCCATCGCCACTCCCGAGAAGTACGCCGAGATGCTCGACGCGGCCAAGGCGAAGTCCTTCGCCTACCCGGCCATCAACGTCTCGTCCTCCCAGACCCTCAACGCGGCCCTCAAGGGCTTCGCCGACGCCGGGTCCGACGGCATCATCCAGATCTCGACGGGCGGCGCGGAGTACCTCTCCGGCCCGAGCGTCAAGAACATGGTGACCGGTTCGGTCGCGTTCGCCGCGTACGCCGCGGAGGTGGCGAAGAGCTACCCCGTCAACGTCGCGCTGCACACCGACCACTGCCCGAAGGACAAGCTGGACGGCTTCGTCCGCCCGCTCATCGACATCTCCAAGGAGCGGGTCGCCCGCGGCGAGGCGCCGCTGTTCCAGTCGCACATGTGGGACGGCTCGGCCGTGCCGCTGGAGGAGAACCTCCAGATCGCCGAGGAGCTCCTGGCCCAGGCCGCGGCCGCCCGGATCGTGCTCGAGGTCGAGATCGGCATCGTCGGCGGTGAGGAGGACGGCGTCGAGGGCGGCATGGGCGAGCACCTCTACACGACCCCCGAGGACGCGCTCGCGACCGTCGCGGCGCTCGGTACCGGCGAGAAGGGCCGCTACCTGACGGCGCTGACCTTCGGCAACGTGCACGGCGTCTACAAGCCCGGCAACGTGAAGCTGCGCCCGGAGATCCTCAAGGCCGCCCAGGAGGCCGTCGTGGCCCAGCTCGGGCTCGACGCCGACGCCAAGCCGTTCGACCTCGTGTTCCACGGCGGGTCGGGCTCGACGGACGAGGAGATCGCCGCGGCCGTCGACTACGGCGTCATCAAGATGAACGTCGACACCGACACGCAGTACGCCTTCACCCGCCCGGTCGCCGGCCACATGCTCGCCAACTACGACGGCGTGCTGAAGGTCGACGGCGAGGTCGGCAACAAGAAGGCCTACGACCCCCGCGCCTGGGGCAAGGCCGCCGAGGCCGGCATGGCCGCGCGCGTCGTCGAGGCGTGCCAGGCCCTCCGCTCGGCGGGCACCACGCTCGGCGCCTGAGCGTCGCCCACAGCACCGACGGGGCGGTCCCACCTGCGGGTGGGGCCGCCCCGTCCGTCGTACCGGTGCCGGGTCAGCGACCCGGTGGCTCGGCGTCGGGGACGCCCTCGGCGAGCTTGTCGGTGAGCAGGTGCGCCAGCAGGAACATGGCCACCGCGACGACGGGCACGACCAGCAGCGCGACCCATGAGAACAGCACGTCGAGCAGGAAGACCAGCACGACGAACGCGACCAGGCCGAGCGCGAGGAAGCTCGTGCTCCCCGGCTCGGACACCTTCCACGCGCTGAGCAGCCGGGCGCCGAGCACGACGGCGATCACCAGCACGGCGACGAGCAGGAGCAGCACCGGGCTGCCGCACGACCCGGTGCCCTGCACCACCGAGCACAGCCGGAGCGAGCCGGTGGCCAGCACCGCGACCAGCAGCCCCGTCACCAGTCCGGTGGCCGCGACCGCCGCCGTCTCGGGCAGGGGCGGCAGCTCGAAGGTGCGCAGCCGGGTGAGCAGCGCCGACCCGGTACGACGCTGCTCACCCCCGTCCGCCCCCGCGCCGTCGGCGGGCGCCGCCGCCTCACCGGGCTGCTGGTCGGTCTCGTCCGGGTAGAGGATCTCCGCAGGCACGGGCGCGGTCCCGGCGACGGGCTCCGTGGCCGGCTCCTCGACGGGGCGGTCGACGAGCGCGGGCGGGGTGGGCTCGGCTGCCGCGGGCACGGGCGCGACCTCGCGGGTGGCGGCCTCGACGGCGGCGCGCAGCGGCGACGCAGGCGCCGGCCCGGGCTCCGTCTCCGCGGCGGGGACGGGCTCGGCCGGCGGGGCGGGCACGACCGTCGGCTCGACGGTGGCGGCCGGCTCCTCGGCAGGAGTGACCACCGGCTCGGGTGCGGCCTCGACGGGTGCGGCGGTGGAGGCGACCTCCTGCTGGCGCCGGCGGGCGGCGAGCCGCTCCGTCAGGGTGCCTCCGACGCGACCGCGGGACGACGACAGGGGTCGCGACCGCCGGACGACGGGCGGGGCGGCCGGCGGGGTCGCGACCGGCGTCGGCTCGGCCTCCGGCTCCGCGGCCGCCGCGGGCTCGGCGGGCTCCACGGCGGGCTCCACGGCGGGGAGTGCCCGGGTGACGGGCTCCGGCTCGGGAAGGGGCTCCGGCTCGGGCGGCGGCTGCGGCGCAGCCGGCTCGACCGGCTCGACGGCCGCCGGCTCGGCTGGCGGTGCGGTGTCAGCAGGGGCCTCGACGACCGGGGCGGCGGCCTCGGCGGGCTCGCTCCTCTTCCTCCGACGACGACCGAAGGAGGGCAGCTGGAGGGAGAGCTCGAGGTCCTTCTCGACGTCGCGCGCCGGCCCGTCGCCCTCGTCCTTCTCGACCATGGGGGCGAGTGTGCCACGCGCGAGCCGCGCCGCAGCAGGGGAACGGACGGCCTGGAAACAGGTGACGGCCGGACCCCTGGGGGTCCGGCCGTCCCGGTGGTCGGGCTGACAGGATTTGAACCTGCGGCCTCCTCGTCCCGAACGAGGCGCGCTACCAAGCTGCGCCACAGCCCGACGATCGTGGCCTCTCGGCACACGAGCGTCAGGAGCATATACGAGCCGGTGACCGGCGCTCCAATCGGCCTCGCGTCAGTCCGCAGCCGGTCCCCCGGGCCGCGGGACCAGGGTCAGCAGCGTCGCCTCCGGGCGGCAGAACGTGCGGATCCGCATCGAGGGCGCCGTGCCCAGCCCGGCGGAGACGTGCATCCACGTCGACCCCGGGTCGCCCGGCGCGGAGTCGGCGGGGTGGCGGTGCAGCCCCTTGGCCCGCGCCGGCTCCAGGTCGCAGTTGGTGGTCAGCGCGCCGATCCCCGGCAGGCACACCTGGCCGCCGTGGGTGTGGCCGGCGAGCACGGCGTCGTACCCGTCGCGGGCGAACTGGTCGAGCACCCGCAGGTACGGCGCGTGCGCCACCCCCAGGGCCAGGTCCGCGTCGGCCCCGAGGCCGGCCCGCGCGTCGCCCGCGACGGCGTCGAGGTCGTCGTGCTCGAGGTGGGGGTCGTCGACGCCGGCGAGCACGAGCCGCAGGCCGCCGACGTCGATGGTGGTGCGGCGGTTCGTCAGGTCGCGCCAGCCGGCGGCGGAGAACGTGGCGACGAGCTCGCGCCACGGCAGCTCGGGGGTCCGGGTGTTGCGCCGGCCGTCGTCGGGCAGCAGGTAGCGCAGCGGGTTGCGCAGCGACGGGGCGTAGTAGTCGTTGGAGCCGAGCACGTGGGCACCCGGCACGTCGAGCAGCGGACCGAGCGCGTCGAGCAGCACCGGGACGGCGTCGGGGTGCGCCAGGTTGTCCCCGGTGTCGATCACCAGGTCGGGGCGCAGCTCGCCCAGGCCCCGCAGCCACGCGATCTTGCGTCGCTGCGTGGGCACGAGGTGGATGTCGGAGAGGTGCAGCACCCGCAGGGGCCGCGCGCCGGGCGGCAGGATCGGCACCTCCACCTCGCGCAGCGTGTACCGGCGGGCCTCCCACGCGGCGTACGACGTGGCCGCGGCGCCCGCGGCCGCCCCCGCCAGCGCGGTGCGCGCCACGACCCCGCCGAGCCGTCGCCCACCGCCGAGGTGGGGGGCGGAGGGGCGCAGGAAGTCGGTGGGCGGCACCCCGACAGGCTGCCACAATGGCCCCATGAGTGCCCTGAAGGACCGTCTCCGCGCCGACCTGACGACCGCCATGAAGGAGCGGGACGCCCTGCGCTCCTCGACCCTGCGCATGGTGCTGGCCGCGGTCACCACCGCCGAGGTCTCGGGCAAGGAGGCCCGCGAGCTGAGCGACGCCGAGGTGCTCGCCGTGCTCGGCAAGGAGGCCAAGAAGCGCCGGGAGGCCGCGACGGCCTTCGCCGAGGGCGGTCGCGCCGAGAGCGCGGAGAAGGAGCAGGCCGAGGCGGCCGTCATCGCCGACTACCTCCCGGCCCAGCTCGATGAGGCGCAGATCACGGAGATCGTCCGCGCCGCCGTCGAGCAGCTCGGGGTCGCCGGCGAGGGCATGAAGGCCATGGGCAAGGTGATGGGCGTCGTCCAGCCGCAGGTCAAGGACCGTGCGGACGGCGGGGCCGTCGCCGCCGAGGTGCGCCGCCAGCTGGCGTGACCCCACGCCCGGGCGTGTCGCGGCGTCGTGGCCGGGGCCCGATTTCGCGGTGGGCGTACGGCGAATCTGCGTCGGGAAGTGCGGGAACGACCAGCGAACAGGTAGCGTTGCGCCCACGACACAGACAGTCAGTCCGGGTGCCCCAGAGCCCCGGCCAAGCGCGAGGGGGTCGACCCTATGGGGCGCGGCCGAGCAAAGGCCAAGCAGGCGAAGGTCGCACGCGACCTGAAGTACCGCACGCACGACACCGATCTCGGTGCTCTGGCGCGGGAGCTGCATGGCGACAGCGGCGATGACGACTCCACGGAGTCGTTCGATGAGTACGACAAGTGGGCCGACTACCCCGGCCCCCAGCGTGACTGACCTCCGCTGAGCGGATCGGCACCCCCGAAGGCGAGAGCCTCGGGGGTGCCGGTGCGAAGGGGCCTCTCGGCCCTCCGCTCAGCTGCCCAGCCAGACCCCTCGCAGTCGACCCACGTCCTGCATCCGCTTCTCGGCCAGCCGGTCGGCGGCGGTCGCGGGCGTGACGCCGTCCCGGTCGGCGAGCTCCAGCACCGCCCGGGTCGTGTCGAAGATCCCCGCCGCGCGCTGCTGCGCGCGCCCGAAGACGAACCCGTCGAGCTCGTCCGCGACCTGGATGAGGCCGCCCGCGTTCACGCAGTAGTCGGGCGCGTAGAGGATGCCGGCGTCCGCGACCCGCTCCGCCGAGCCCGCGTGCGGCAGCTGGTTGTTCGCCGCACCGCACACGATGCGGGCCTTCAGCACGCCGATCGTCTCGTCGTCGAGGGCGCCGCCGAGCGCGCACGGCGCGTAGACGTCGAGGTCCTCCCGCACGAGGTCCGCGGTCGTCGCGACCGCCCGCACACCGGGGTACGCCGCGAGCACGCCCTCGACCGCGGGTCCGTGCACGTCGGTGACGACGACCTGGGCGCCGTCCTCGGCCAGCAGGCCCGTCAGGTGCCGCCCGACCTTGCCGACGCCGGCGATGCCGACGGTGCGTCCGGCGAGCGTCGCCTCGCCCCACAGTCGCTCGGCCGCGGCGCGCATGCCCTGGAACACGCCGTACGCCGTCAGCACGGAGCTGTCGCCGGCGCCGCCGTTCGCGACCGTGCGGCCGGTGACGTAGCGGCACTCGCGCGCGACGAGGTCCATGTCGGCCGAGTAGGTGCCGACGTCGCACGCGGTCAGGTAGCGACCGCTGAGCGACTGCACGAACCGGCCGTAGGCGCGCAGCAGCGCCTCGGACTTGTCCCGCCGCGGGTCGCCGATGATGACGGCCTTGCCGCCGCCGAGGTCGAGCCCGGCCAGCGCGGCCTTGTACGACATCCCCCGCGACAGGTCGAGCACGTCGCGCAGCGCGGCGCCGGTCGAGGCGTAGGGGTGGAAGCGCGTGCCGCCGAGACCCGGGCCGAGCGCGGTGGAGTGGATCGCGATGATCGCGCGCAGGCCGGAGGCCGGGTCGTTGGCGACGACGACCTGCTCGTGGCCGGCGGCCAGCTCGAAGAGGTCGGACCCGACGGCGTCGGGGGGAGTGGCGGGGCTGGTCATGGCTCTCCTGTGCTCGGGCGCCGCGGGGGTGGGCGGCGCGGTGGGCGCGCCCGCAGGGGTGGCGCGGGCGACGCCCACCACCCTAGGACCGGGGCGGCCCGGCGTCAGGAGGTGGCCGGGGTCACGCTCAGCGCAGGCGCGCGACGTACTGGTGACCGCGGCGCAGCGACCGCAGCCGGCTCTCCCAGGTCACGCCCACCGTGACGAGCGCGGCGCCCGCGAGGAGCATGACGAGGTACGGCGGCACCAGCGCGGCGTACGGTGCGAGCGCGCGCAGGAGCAGCAGGCTCCCGGTCACGGCGCCGGCGAGGAGCGGGGCGCTCCAGCGCAGCCCGGCCCCGCCGAGCACGAGTCCGAGGCAGGCGACGGCGAGCAGCAGGCCGCGCAGGGACGCGGGCTCGGCGAGCGCGGCGAGCAGGCTGGGCGTCAGGGCGAGCAGCAGGCCGCCGAGGAGGGTGGGCGTCGTGCGGAGGCGCGGCTCGCGCAGCAGGGCGAGGACGCCGACGGCGAGGAGCACGAGGGCGGCGGGGAGCGTGTAGGCCTCGGGGGTGGTGACCCCCGTGTCGGCCAGGCGCACCCAGGAGGCGAGCACGAGCAGACCGCCCCCGACCCAGGCGAGCGGACGTCGGTCGGCGCGCAGCAGCGCGGCCAGGCCGGCGCCGACCCCCAGCACGGTGAGGTCGACGGCCAGCCACGTGCCCGCCGCGGGCAGGGTCGCCGCGGCGCCGGCGAGCACCACCGCGGTCGTGGCGGCGCCGACTTCGACGGCCACCCGACCGACGAGCGCGAGCAGCAGGGCGAGGAGCAGGGTCGCCACCGCGACCCCGGGCTGCGGGTCGGCCCCCCGCAGGTCGCCGAGCACGAGCACGGTGCCGGCGACGGCGGGCGCGAGGGCGAGGCCCGCAGCCGCGGCCACGGCCTCCGCCGTCGGCAGCAGCAGCGCGGCGACGCAGGCGACGACGGCCAGGACGAGCGTCGCCAGCAGCAGCGACGGCGCGGGGGTCGCGGCGATCGCCGCCAGGCTGGTCAGGGCAGCGGCGAGCGCCCACCACGGGGTGGACCGGCCTGCGCCGAACGCCGCCCGGGCGAGCGCCGCGGCGCCGGGCACGAGCAGCACGAGGACCACGGCGAGGAGCGGGACGGGGTACGACGCGACGACCACCGCGGCGAGCAGCGTCGCGCCCAGGACGATGCCGGGCACCACGCCGGACACCACGCCGGGCAGGCCGAGGGGCGGGGTGAGGGGCACGTCCCCGCGGTCCCCACGTGCCGCGGGGACGTGCCGTCCGAGGACCGCGACGAGCGCCGCGGCGAGGGCGAGGGCGGCGACGGCCACGACCCACGGCCGGTCCAGCAGGCCCGCGACCGGGTCGAGGCGCGCGAGGGCCGCGCTCGGGCGCGGCACGGTGAGCACCGCCCCGGCGGCCCGGCCGGCGACGTCCGTCAGCACCACCAGGGGGACGAGCGCGCTGACCGCGCCGGGGCCGAGGAGGGCGACCCGCCACGCGGGCGGGACGACCGCCGCCGCGGCGGCCGCGACGAGCAGTGCGAGGCTCCACCCCACGAGGGCCGCATCGGGCCCGACCGCGTGCAGGCCGACGACGACCGCGACCGTGAGCGTGGCCCCCGCGGCGCCCGCGCACACCGCGCGGGCGAGGTGGGGCAGCGCGAGCAGGGTGGGCGGCAGGACGGCGGGGGCGGCGGCCAGCGCGGTGGCGACGAGGAGGGGCACGACGTCGCCCTCCGACCACAGCGTGTCGAGGTGCAGGACCGCCCGCGCCGTACCGATGACGGCCAGCAGCGCCCACGTGGCGGCGCCGGCCCCGGCGGCGAGGACGCACAGGAGCCGCGCGGGGCGGACCGCGCCGTACGCCGCGAGGACGAGGAAGCCCGCCGTGCCGCAGGCCAGGCCGGTCTCGAGAGGCAGCGTGGACGCGGCGCCGAGCGTCGCCAGGCACCCGCCGAGGACGGTGCCGAGCTGGGCCGCGGTCAGGAGGCCCGGGGCGCCGCGCCTCGCCTCGGTGAGGCCGAGCCCGGCGGCCACCACCGCGCCGCCCATGAGCAGCAGGAGGGCGCTGTCGCCGAGGTCGCCCCACCAGCCGGCGGCGTCGGCGCCGCCGACGACCAGCAGCACGAGGCCGAGCGTCACGCAGGTGAAGGACTCGGCGCCGGCCCGCAGCCCGCGACGGGCCAGCGCGACGGTGCCGGCCGCCGCGCCGACGGTCATCATCCCCACCAGCGCGGTCCGGCCCCCGACGCCGAGCAGGGCCCAGGCGATCGCCAGGAAGACCAGCGCGCCGACGAGCAGGCAGGCTGCGCCGAGCCCGAGCAGCAGGCCGGGCACGCCGCTCTCCAGGATGCCCGTGGTGGGCGGCACGGGCGGCGCCACCCGCACCGGCACCGGCACCGGCACCGGGGCGGGTGCGGGTGCGGGTGGGGCGACGCTGGCGCGGAGCCGCCCGAGCAGGTCGTCGGCCTCGCGCAGCGTGCTGAACAGCTGGCGGGCCAGGTCGCCGCGCAGCGGGAGGCCGCAGCGGGAGCAGCCGGGGCTCCCCGCGACGTACGGCGCACGGCAGTCGGGGCAACGGGTGGGGTCGGCGAAGCGCATGGTCACCATCCAGCCAGCCGGGCTCCGCGCGCGGCAGGCCGCCGGGACTCAGGTGCGTCTGAGTACGCGCACCTGCATCGGGCGGTCGCCTAGGGTGGCCCGCGTGCGTGTACTCCTCGACCGCCGCAACCCCTCCGCCGCCGGCACGGACGACCTGGGTGACGACCAGCTGCCCGCGCTGTACGGCGTACCGGCGGGAGGTCCGTGGCTGCGCGTCAACATGGTGAGCACGCTCGACGGGGCCGCGACGGGCGACTCCGAGCGATCCGACTCCATCCACGACGCCGCCGACCAGCGCGTGTTCCGGGTGCTGCGGGAGCTGGCCGACGTCATCGTGGTCGGCGCGGGCACGGCGGAGGCCGAGGGCTACTCGCCCGCCGAGCGGCCGATCGTGCTCGTGAGCCGCCGCGGCCAGGTGCCCGCGGGCCTGCGCGGGGCCGAGCCCGGCCGGGTCATCCTCGCGACCTGCGCGGCGGCCGACGGCCTGGCCGAGGCGCGGGAAGCGCTGGGCGAGGACAACGTGCTCGTGCTGGGCTCGCACAGCGTCGACCTCGTCGCGCTGCGGGAGCAGCTCGTCGAGCAGGGCTTCGTGCACCTGCTCGCCGAGGGCGGTCCGCACCTGCTGCGCGACCTGCTCGCGAGCCGGGTCGCCGACGAGCTGTGCGCCACGTTCGTGCCGCGGATCGTCGCCGGCGAGCGTCCCCGCATCACGGCCGGCCCCCCGGTCGACGCGGCGCTCGACCTGCAGCTGCTCCTGGAGGCGGACAGCACGCTGCTGGGCCGCTGGACCGTCCGCCGCTGACACGGCGTCGCCGGCGCCCGCGTGCCGGTGCGAGGATGACCGACCGTGACTGTCCGACGGATCGCGTACCAGGGTGAGCCCGGCGCCAACTCCCACATCGTGTGCCAGCGGCACTACCCCGACCTGGAGTCGGTGCCCTGCGCCTCGTTCGAGGAGGTCTTCGCGGTCGTCGAGCGCGGGGACGCCGACCTGGCGCTCATCCCCATCGACAACACGCTCGCGGGGCGCGTCGCCGACATCCACCACTTCCTGCCGACGACGAGCCTGCACATCGTCGCCGAGCACTTCCTGCGCATCCAGTTCCACCTGATGGCGGTGCCGGGGGCGACGGTGGGCACGATCCGCACCGTCCACAGCCACGTGCACGCGCTGGGGCAGTGCCGCCGCATCATCGCGGAGCACGGGTGGACCAAGATCATCTCCGGCGACACCGCGGGCGCCGCGCGCGAGGTCGCGGAGTCGGGCGACCCCACGCAGGCCGCGCTCGCGCCGCCGCTGGCCGCCGACATCTACGGCCTCGAGGTGCTCGCCACCGACGTCGAGGACGAGGACCACAACACGACCCGCTTCGTGGTGCTCTCCCCGTCGTACGACGAGGCGCCCGCGGACGGCGGGCCGGTCGTGACCACCTTCGTGTTCAACGTGCGCAACCTCCCGGCCGCGCTCTACAAGGCCCTCGGCGGGTTCGCCACGAACGGCGTCAACATGACGAAGCTCGAGTCCTACATGGTCGGCGGGGAGTTCACCGCGACCCAGTTCCTCGCCGAGGTCGACGGCCACCCGGCGGAGCCCGGCCTGGCCCGGGCGCTCGAGGAGCTGTCGTTCTTCACGACCGACGTGAAGGTGCTGGGCGTCTACCCGGCCGACCCGTTCCGGGCGGGCTGAGCGGCGTACCGGGGGCTGTCGGTGCGACGGGCTAGTGTGACGCGCAGCACACGCCACCGACGGGAGCTCGCATGACGGCCACCCAGGACGGCCATCCCGGCCGGCGCACCGACGTCGACAAGGCCTTCCTCGACACCGCGACCTACCGCAGCCTCGGCGAGCAGCACCTCTCGCCGCGCGAGGAGCGTTTCGAGAAGGGCCGGCGCACGGTCGGCCTCGTGCTGGCGCCGCTGCTCGGCGTCGTCTTCTGGCTGCTCCCGACGGGGCTCGACGGCGACCAGCACCTGCTCGCGGCGATCCTTCTCGGCGTCATCGTGCTGTGGGTGACCGAGCCGGTCCCGATCCCCATCGGCGGTTTCCTCGGGATCGCCGCCATCGTCGTGCTGGGCGTGGCGCCGGCGGAGGAGGCACTCGCCCCGTTCGGGTCGTCGACGGTCTTCACCTTCATCGGCGCGTTCATCCTGGCCCAGGCGATGCTCAAGCACGGGGTGGCGCGGCGCTTCGCGATCTTCGTGCTCAGCCTGCCCGGCGTCGGGCGCTCGACCTTCCGCGTCGTCATCGCCTTCGGCGCCATCACGGCGCTGCTCTCGGCCTTCGTCTCCAACACCGCGACTGTCGCGATGCTGCTGCCGACCGCGATCGGCATCCTCACCGTCATCGCGAAGCTGATGCAGGACCGCGGCGAGGTCGCGGCCGACTTCGACCCCCTGCGCCTGCGGGTGGGGGCGGCGCTGATGCTGATGCTGGCGTACGGCGCGAGCGTCGGCGGCCTGCTCACCCCGGTCGGCTCCCCGCCGAACCTCATCGGCCGTGGCCTCATCGAGGAGGCGACGGGGGAGCGCATCTCGTTCCTCGACTGGATGATCATGGCCGCGCCGATCTGCGGCCTCATGTTCCTCGCCCTCGCCGTCGTCGTGCTGCTGCTCAACCGGCCCGAGACCCGCCGCCTCGAGGGCGTCGAGGAGTACGTCGCGGCCGAGCGCGCGCAGCTGGGCCGCTTCTCGGTCGCGGAGCGCAACACCCTCGTCGCGTTCGCGGTGACGGTCACGCTCTGGATCACGCCGGGCATCGTGGCGCTGGTCGCGGGAACCGACTCCAGCGCCTACACGAGCGTCAGCGGCCGGCTCGACGAGGGCGTCGTGGCCATCCTCGGGGCCTCGCTGCTCTTCCTGCTGCCCACCCGGTGGGCGGACCGCGAGTTCACGCTGCGCTGGAGCGACGCCGCGAGGATCGACTGGGGCACGGTCGTGCTCTTCGGCACCGGCATCATCTTCGGCAGCCTGCTCGAGTCCTCCGGCCTCGCCGAGACGCTCGGCAACGGGGCGTCGGACCGCCTCGGCCTGGCCAGCACGTTCTGGATCACGGCGTTCGCGGTGGTGCTCGCCATCGTCGTCTCGGAGACGACGAGCAACACGGCGTCGGCCGCGGTGGTCGTGCCGATCGTCATCCCCATCGCGGTGGCGGCCGGGATCAACCCGTTCGTGCCCGCGCTGGCCGCGACGTTCGCGGCCTCGTTCGGCTTCATGCTGCCGGTCTCGACGCCGCAGAACGCGGTGGTCTACGGCTCGGGGACCGTGCCGATCACGCGGATGATCCGCACGGGGATCTCCTTCGACGTGCTCGGCGCCGTGCTCATCGTCCTCGTGCTGCCGCTCATGGTGGGCGCGCTCGGGCTCGGGGGCTGAGCGCGCCCCACGATGGCTGCCACGGCGAGCGCCACCGCCAGGGTCAGCACCGCCAGCAGGGTGACGCTGCCGACGAACGCGGTGGTACGCCGGGGGTCGAGCGCGTCGTACACGGCCAGGTCGCCCGCGACGTACCAGGTCAGGTAGGCCGCCGGCGGCAGCAGCCACGACGGGGCGTGCCAGCGGCGGGGGGCCGGCGAACGCGCCACCAGCAGGTGGTCGAGCGTCACGAGCGCGGGGGTGAGCACGTGCTCGAAGAGCGAGTACGGGTCGGTGAGGTTGTCGTTCTGCATCGGCAGGTAGGCGAGGGCGACGAGCAGCACGGCGGTGGTGAGGGCGCCGCGGAGCCAGCCGCTGCGGGGCTCGGCGCGGCCGGTGACGTGGGGGAGGGCGGCGAGGGCGAGGTACGTCGCGCCGACGGCCAGGCTGACGAGCTGGCTCAGCGCCGTCCACCACACGTCGTGCTGCAGCGCGGCGAGCAGCACGCCGGTGAGCGCGGAGCCCGCGACGGTGAGCCGCCAGGCGGTGAGGGGGAGCAGGGGCACCCCACGACCATGCCACGTTCACGTTGCGTCCATGTTGCGTTCACCTGAACCGTGCGACGGGCGGGCTCGCCGCGGGGGCGGGGTCAGAACAGCTGGTCGTCGCGCGGCGGGTCGAGGTCGCAGACGTCGCCGATGCGCACCGTGCCGGAGTCCAGCAGCCGGCAGACCACGCCGCCGCGGCGACGCAGGGCCACGGCGCCGCCGGGGCCGAGCTCGTCCTCCATGATCCGGCAGGGCGCGGCGACGCGGAGCACCTCGAGGTCCAGCCCCGCCAGCCGCAGGCGCGCGCCGGGGGTGGTCGGCAGCGGACCGCGGTCGAGGGTGATGTTGCGGCGCGTGCGGTCGGGGGTGACCGGGCGCCCCAGTCGTCCCGTGGCCACCGCCAGGTCCTCGGCGGTCTGCACCGTGACGTGGCGCGAGCGGGCGCCGAAGAAGCGGTCGCCCACGATGCCCCGCCCACCGACCAGCTCGAGCGCGTCCACCGCCCGCATCGGGGTGCGGTGGGCGGGGGCGAGGTGGAGCGCGACGACGGTCGCCGTGGGCGACGGCACCGGCCGATCCTAGCCAGCGGGCGGGTGCGGGCTCTCAAGCCACCTACCCTCGGCCCCGTGCCCATCACCGTCGCCCACCCGGCCGTCGTGCTGCCGCTGCGGGCCCTCGGCCTGCCACTGACGCCGCTCGTGGTGGGCGCGACGATCCCCGACCTGGGGCTGTACGTCGGGGCCCGCGAGGTCTACGCGTTCGCGCACTCGCCGCTCGGGCTGGTGACGTGGGCCCCGGTGGTCACCGTCGTGGTGGTCGCCCTGTGGTTCGGGGTCGTGCGCGACGCCCTGGTGGGCCTGGCGCCCGTCGCTGTGCGGGCCCGCCTCGACCTGCACGTGCGCCTCGGGCCACGCGGCTGGGCCTGGGTGCCGCTCGGTGGGGTCGTCGGCGCGCTGAGCCACGTGGCGTGGGACTCGTTCACCCACCCGGGCCGGTGGGGGTGGGAGAACGTCGCCTGGCTCGCCGAGCAGCACGGCCCGCTGCCGGGCGGGAAGTGGCTGCAGTACGGCTCGGGCGTGGGCGGCATGCTCGTCGTCGCGGTGGCGGCGGTGCTGTGGCTCGCCCGGCGGCCGGCGCGCCCCGACGTCCCGTCCCGGGCGACCCGGCTGCCGCTGCTCGAGGTCGCGGTGGCCGCAGCCACCCTGGTGGCGGTGGGCACCGCCGTACGACGGGTGCCCGAGGGCCTGCACGCGGTGGCCTTCGACGGGGTGGTGACCGGGTGCGTGGCGCTCGTGGTCGCCCTGGGCGTGGCGACGGCGGGGTGGCACGCGGCGCGGGTGCGCGGCGTACCCGACCGGGGCTAGCGCCCGGCCGACCCGGCCGGCCCGGTCACGCCGCTCAGACCTGCTCCTGCGGGCACCACCAGGTGGTGCGCCCGCCGACCGTCGCCCGGGTCATCGCCGCGCGGCAGCGCGGGCAGTGCGCGCCCGCCCGCCGGTGGCCGATCACCTCGCCCGTGTGGACGCCCCCGCGCTCGATGGCGGCGCGGGTGCAGCGGCGCAGCACCCGGCGCAGGTGGTCGAGCTGGTCGTCGTCGAGCTCGCCCGCGGGGCGCAGCGGACTGAGGTGGGCCTGCCACAGGGTCTCGTCGGCGAGCAGGTTGCCGATGCCCGCGACCGTCGCCTGGTCGAGCAGCCGCGCCTTGAGCGGCAGCGTGCCGCGCCCGACCCGGGCGCGGAACGCCTCCCGCCCGACCTCGGCGGCGTCCGGGCCCAGCCCGGTCAGGTCGGGGTCGAGGCGCACCCGGCCGAGGCGGCGGGGGTCGAGCAGGCGCAGGCTGCCGCCGTCGGCGAAGCGGAGGGTGAAGCGGTGCCACTCCTCCTTGCGCCGGTCGCCGGTGCGGCCCGCGTAGTCGCCGCCCTCCTGCTCCTCCCCGCCGCCGGCCTCGGGGCGGTCGCGCACGAGGATCCGCCCGCTCATGCCGAGGTGCAGCCCGAGCACGGGCCCCTCGGCCGCCGGGTCGCCGTCGCCCTCACGGGCCGACGTCGTGCACCACATCGACTTCCCGCGCCGGTGCGCGGCCACGAGCGTGCGGCCGAGCAGGGCCTCGCGGATCTCGCCGGGGGCGTGCGGCCGGCACTCCCACGTGTCGGTGTCGTCGACGTCGACGATCCGCCGGCCCAGGGCGCCGCGCTCGACGACCGCGCGGGCCGACTCGACCTCGGGCAGCTCCGGCACTCAGAGCCCCAGCAGCCCGCGGACGTACGCCGCCTGCCCCGCGTGCTGCGCGCCGTCGTCGACGACGCTGACGAGCCGCACGCCGAGGGTGACCGGCGGGTCCCAGCGCTCGTCGACCACGCGGTCCAGGGCGTCGGGCGTGACCGAGCGCAGGAAGTCGGCGCTCGCCTCGTGGGTGGCCCGCAGGTACGCCGTGAGGTCGGCCGCGCTCGCCCGCACCAGCCCGACCTGCTCGGTGCTGTGGCCGTAGCCCGTGTCGGCGTCGTCGAGCGGCAGGGCGAAGCGGGCGGCGTACCCCTGCTCGGTCCACACCTGCGGGGCGCCGGCGACCTCGGCGACGTGGTCGTCCTGCACGCGGGTCAGGTGCCACACGAGCCAGGCGATCGAGTTGGCGCCCGCCGCGGGGCGAGCCGCGAGCTGGTCGTCGTCGAGGCCCTCGACGGCGGCCGTGGCGTTCTCGAGCACGCGCCCGTAGGCGTCGAGCAGCAGGTCGGCGGGGGTCATCTCAGCCCTCCTGGGGGATCGTGACGGCGATCTTGCCGCGGGTGCGGCCCTGCTCGGAGGCGCGGTGCGCGTCGGCGATCTCCTCGAGCGGGTACGTCGCGGCGAGGTCCACGCGGAGCCGGCCGGCGTCCACGAGGGCCCGCAGCTCGTCGAGGTGGGCGCGCTCGGGGCGCACGAAGACGTAGTGGCCGCCGAGCCGCGCCACGGCCTCGTCGTCGACCACCGAGGCGACGCGGGAGGGGTCGCGCACCTGTCGGGGAGCGTCCTCCAGCGCCTCGCCGCCCACGAGGTCGAGCACCGCGTCGACGGGGGCCGACAGCTGCGCGCTGACGGGGCCGGCCGAGTGATCGACCACCTCGCTGACACCGAGGTCGCGCAGGAGGTCGTGGTTGTCCGGCCGGGCCGTGCCGACGACCTCGGCGCCCCGGGCCAGCGCGATCTGCACGGCGAACTGGCCGACGCCGCCGGCCGCCGCGTGCACCAGCAGACGCTCGCCGGGCTGCACGTCGAGCGCCTCGACCACCGTCTGCCAGGCCGTCAGGCCCGCGAGGGGGACCGCGGCGGCCTCGGTGAACGAGAGCCCGCCGGGCTTGAGCGCCACGGTCCGCTGCGGCGCGGCGACGAGCTGCGCGGCGGTGCCCTGGGCGACGTCGTCGCGGCGTACGTAGCCCCACACCTCGTCACCCGGCCGGAGCCCGGTGCCCACCGCGGGCCCCACCGCCTCGACCACGCCGGCGACGTCCCAGCCCGGGATGATGGGGAGGTGGTGCGGGAAGGCGCCCCGCAGGTAGCCCTCGCGCACCTTCCAGTCGACCGGGTTGACGCTCGTCGCGTGCGCCCGCACCAGCACGACGTCCGGCCCCACCGGCGGGTCGTCGACCTCCCGCACGCTGATGACGCCCGCGTCGCCGAACTCGTCGTACACCGCTGCTCGCACCCTCGGCCTCCTCGCTCCCGCCCCGGCTCTCGGGGCCACCACGCCATCGTGGCGCGGGGGGCAAGGGGCCGGGGGCGAGGAGGCCGGGGTCCGCCTCAGGCGGTGGCGGCGTCCTCGTGCCGGCCGTGCCGGCGCTCGCGCCGCAGCCGGCGCCGCTCGGCCCCGCGCTCCTTGCGGCGCTCGACCAGCAGGTAGAGCGCCGGCACGAGCAGGAGCGTGAGCAGCGTCGAGGAGAGCAGGCCGCCGATGACGACGATCGCCAACGGCTGCGAGATGAACGCGCTGCCGCCCGTGACGCCGAACGCCATCGGCGTCAGGGCCAGCACGGTCGCCAGCGCCGTCATCACGATGGGGCGCACACGCGTGCCGCCGCCCTCGCGCACGGCCTCGACGATGCCGGCCCCCGCCTCGCGGCGCTGGTTCACGAGGTCGATGAGCACGATCGCGTTCGTCACCACGATGCCGATGAGCATGAGCGCGCCGATGAGCGAGGGCACGCCGAGCGGGATGCCCGTGACGGCGAGCAGCAGCATCGCGCCGGTCGCGGCGAAGGGCACCGAGACGAGCAGGATGAGCGGCTGCACGAGCGAGCGGAACGTGCCGACCATGACGACGTACACGATGGCGATGGCGATGAGCAGGGCGAGGCCCAGCTGGGCGAACGCCTCCGCCTGGTCCTCCGAGACGCCGCCGAGGGAGACCTCGGTGCCCTCCGGCAGGTCGACGTCGTCGAGGACGGCCTGCACGTCGGCGGTGACCGAGCCCAGGTCGTCCGCCGCCGGCTCGGCGGTGATGGTCACGGTACGCTCGCCGTCGGCGCGGGTGATGGCCGTGGCGACCTGCTCCTCGCGGAGCTCGGCGACCTGGCCGAGCGTGGTGCCCTCGCCGACGGGGAGCTGCTCCAGCGCCTCGACCGACGTGGGCGCCTCGCCATGGGCGATGACGACGGGCAGCTGCTGGCCGTCGACGGAGACCTGGCCGACGGGGGGCTGCGCCAGGGCCGCCGCGAGCACCTGGCCGAGGACCGCCGAGGTCAGACCCGCGGCCTCCGCCTCGGGGCGCGCCTGCACCGACAGCACGGGCTGGGCCGGGGCGGCGTCGGAGGTGACCTGGCCGATGCCGTCGACGCCCTCGAGCTCGGCGGTGACGACCTCGGCGGCCTCCACCAGCCGCGACCGGTCGGTCGCCGTCACGACCACCTCGAGCGCGGAGGCGAACCCGGCGTCGCCGGCGGTGACGGTGATGTCGCCCTCCGCGTCGGCCAGCTCGTCGGTCAGGCGGTCCGCCACCGCCTCGGAGTCGCCCTCCTCGTCGAGGGTGATCGCGAACGACGCCGAACCCCCCGCCCCGAAGGCGGCCGCGGCGGGGTCGGCGGACCCGACGGCGGTCTGCACGCTCTCGACGTCGTCGGCGCCGACGAGCACCTCCTCGACCGTGCGCGCCGCCTCGTCGCGCCGGGCAAGGCTGGCCCCGGGCTCGAGGTCCTGGGTGACGGTGAGGGTGTTCTGCCCGCTGCTGCCGAGGAAGCTCGTGGCGATGAACGGGGTGAGGCCGAGCGTGGCGACCAGCACGACGACGGCGGCGCCGACGGTCGTCCACGGCCGGCGCACGACCCAGCGCACGGCCGGGTCGTAGGCGCGGCGCAGCCAGGTGCGCTGCTCCCGCGCCTCCGCCTCGGCCTGCACCGCGGCCACGTCGACCGGGCTCGTGGGGGCCTCGAGGAACCAGTAGGCCAGCACCGGGATGATCGTGAGCGCGACGAGCAGCGAGGCCGCCAGCGCCAGCGCCACCGTCACCGCGAAGGGCCGGAACAGCTCGCCCACCTGGCCGCCGACGACGCCGATGGGCAGGAAGACGGCCGCGGTGGCCAGCGTCGAGGACGTGATGGCCCCGCCGACCTCGCGCACCGCCGTGGTGATCGCGGTGACCTTGGGCTCGCCGTACGACAGGTGCCGCTTGATGTTCTCGATCACGACGATCGAGTCGTCGACGACGCGACCGATGGCGACCGTGAGGGCGCCCAGCGTCAGGATGTTGAGCGTGTAGTCGCCCAGGCGCAGCCCGATGAGCGTCACCAGCAGCGACAGCGGGATCGAGATCGCGGTGACGAGCGTCGAGCGCACCGAGAAGAGGAACACGAGGATCACGAGCACGGCGAAGAACAGGCCGAGCCCGCCCTCGGTGGTCAGGTCCTCCACCGACTTCTCGATGAAGGGCGCCTGGTCGAACGCGACGGTGAACTCCGTGCCGTCGCCGAGGTCCTCCTCCAGCTCCGGGATCAGGTCGGCCACGGCGTGCGAGATGTCCACGGTGTTGCCGTCGGGGGTCTTGGTGATCGCGACCGCGAGGCTGGGCTCGCCGTCGGTGCGCGAGTACGACGTCGCAGCCGCCTCGGTGACCTGCACCTGGGCGACGCTGCCGAGCGGCGCGGTGCCGCCCGCGGGCAGCGGGACGGGCACGGCCTGCAGCTCCTCGAGGGTCGCCGGGGTGGTGCCGACCTGGACGGACAGGGCCTGGTCGCCTGCCTCGAGGTTGCCCGCGGGCACGAGCGAGGCGTTGGTGCCGAGCGCCTCGGCCACCGACGCGCCGGTCACGCCCCGGGCGAGGCCCTCGGGGGCGATCGCGACCTCGACCCGGTCGGTCGGGGCGCCGGTGAGCTGCACCTGGCGCACGCCCTCCACGTCCTCCAGCTCGGGCAGCGCGAGCCGCTCGAGGCGCTCCGCGAGCGCGGCGGGCTCGGCGTCGGAGGTCACCGCGAGCTGCACCACCGGGAACTGGTCGAAGTCGCCGGCGAAGACGACGGGCTCGACCTCCTCGGGCAGCGTCTCCAGCCCGGTGACCGCGCTCTCGACCTGCTGCTGCGCCCGGTCGAGGTCGGTGCCGTACTCGAGGACCACCAGCACCAGCGAGGAGCCGCTGGACGACGTGGAGTCGAGCTCGTCGAGCCCGTCGACCCCTGTGAGGGCCTCCTCGACGGGGATCGTCGCCTCCTGCTCGACCGCCTCGGGCGACGCCCCGGCGTACGGCAGCACGACCCCGACGGCCGGGAACTGCAGGTTCGGGATCAGCTCCTGCTTGAGCGAGCCGGCGGAGACGACGCCGAAGAAGGCCACCATCACGGTGGCGAGCGCGACGAGCGCGCGGTTGCGCAGGGAGAAGGACGCGAGACGGCCCACGGAGGTCAGCTCCTGTGTCGGTGGTGGCGGTGGTGCGGGACCCCGCGAGGGGGCCGGGAGGAACGGTTAGCGTCAGGCTAACCGTATCCTCGGACGGGTGAGTGACCGTCAGGTGGACATCGATGCGGTCGAGGGCATCGCGCTGCGCCTCGAGGACCTCCTGACGGACGTCCAGGTCGACGCGGTCGTCGCGACCGAGCTGTCGATCCAGCAGCTCAAGGTGCTGATGCTCGCCGTGCACCGCAGCCCCGTGACGGCCCACGACGTGGCTGCGGCGCTGGGCGTGAGTGCGGCGACCGTCTCCGGACTCGTCGGCCGCCTCGTCGACCGCGGCCTGCTGCTGCAGGAGCGGGCGCCGCACGACCGCCGCGCCCGCCACCTCGTCGCCACCGAGGCGGGCCACGCCGCCCTCGAGCAGGTGGCGAGCACGGGCGTGGCCCACCGCCGCGAGCTGCTGCAGCGGCTCACCGACGAGGAGGTCGCCGCGCTGCGGGTCGGGATGGGTGGCCTCGAGCGGGCGCTGCGCGAGCTGGTCGCCCCGGGTACGCCGGAGCGGCGCGGCGACTAGGCCGCCGGTGCTCCGGGCTCGGGTACCGTCGACGCGATGAGCGAGCACCCCCGCGGTCCGCGCGGTCTCCGCGCCGTCCCCGCCACCCTCGTCCGGGGCCGCGAGCGGCTCACCGGCGCCTTCCAGCACCGCTACCCGATCGTGGCCGTCACCGGCATGACGGGGGTGGGCAAGAGCGAGCTGGTCGACCACCTGGCCGGCCGGCCCCGCAGCGACGAGCCGCCGGAGGCGGGCTCGGCGGTCATGGAGCGCCGGGTGCGCCGCGACCGCCGCCTGCGCGGCTTCCGGTTCCGCGTCGTGCCGGGCGAGAACGCCGCGACGCGCCTGGGTGCGCTCGACGAGGTCTTCCACGACGACCCGGTCGACGGCGTGCTCCACGTCGTCGCGAACGGCCACGCCACGGGTCGTCGTCGCCCCGCGGGCACGACCGGCGCGGTGCACGTCGACCGCGAGGAGCAGCTCGCCCGCGAGCTCGAGGACTGGACCGTCACCGCCCACCGCATCGCGTCGATGGCCGTGCGCCGGCCGCGGCCGACCTGGCTCGTCGTCGTGGTGACGAAGGTCGACCTGTTCCTCGACGACGTCGACGAGGTCGTGCGCTCCTACTCGCCCGGCAGCGGCACGCCCTTCGGCGACCGTCTCGACGAGCTGCGCGCGCTGGCCGGCGCGGCCAAGCTGTCGGTGGACGTGCTGCCCGCGTGCAGCCGGCTCGAGCCGGACAGCCCGCTGGAGCCGCGGCAGCGCGATGCCTACCTGGCCGCCCTCGAGGCGCGGATGGGGCAGCTCGCCGGGCACGTCTGAGGCGCGTCCCCGCGCCCGCGGGGTGCGGGGCCTCAGGAGCGGCGCGTCCCGGGGGCGAGCAGCGCCCGCAGGGCGAGGGTCGACGCCGCCGCCGCGCCGTCGACGTCGAGCCCGAGGTCGTCGCGCAGGGTCGACCACGCGGGGTACGTCGCAGCGGCCAGCACCGCGGAGGTGCGCTCGGGCGCCCCGGCGAGCTCGGTCGGGAAGAGGCGCAGCACGTCGTCGCGCACCGCACCCACGAACCGGGCCCGCGAGGCCTGCAGCGCCGGGCTGAAGGGCTCGGCGAGCGCGGCCGTGCGGGCGAAGGGCGCGATGGCCTCGTTCTCGGCGGCGCGCTGGGCGGCGAAGCGATCGACCCGCGTCGCGAGGTCTGCATCGCCCGGCACCAGGACCCGTTCGTCGACGTAGCGGCGCCACAGCTCGCGGCTCGCCGCGTCGTACAGCGCCTCGAGGTCCGCGAAGTGCGTCCACACGGTGCGCACCGAGACGCCGGCGGCCTCGGCGACCTGTTGGCCGGTGACGCGTTGCCGGCCGGCGGCCACGAGGTCGAGGAAGGCGGCGACGAGCGCCGCGCGGTTGCGCTGCCCGCGCGCGACGCGCCCGTCCGTCCCGCGGTCGTCGTGCTCCACGTGCTCCCCCTCGGTCGCGTCGGTCCCGGCCCGTCCCGCGGTGCCGGGACCGACGCAGCCGGGTGGGCTCAGCTGATCCGGTAGTCCGAGACGTCGCCGAACGGCGAGACGCTCGGGCCCGGGGTCAGGAACTGCTCGTAGCGGGTGTCGTCGTCGACGTACCGCTTCAGCCACGCGATCGTGTAGGTCGCGATCGTGGTGTTCGCCGTGTTCGGCGCGAAGTGGCTGGCACCGGCGAGCTCGAGGTAGCCGCGCCGCTCCGCGCCCGTCAGCGAGCCGTAGAACGGGATGGCGTGGCTGGAGACCGGGGCGACCGTGTCGTCCTCGGCGCCGATCATGAGCGACGCCGCGTCGACCTCGGACCACGTCTTGTCGGTGTTCCAGGGGGTGAGGCCCACGGCGGCCTCGAGGGAGGGCCGGGTCACGGCCGCCTCGAGCGTGCCGCCGCCGCCCATGGAGTGGCCCACCACCGCCTGGCGGGTCGCGTCGACGCGCGACGCCGTGCGCGAGTCGGCGATGACGTGGTCGAGCGCGGCCAGCAGCTGGTCGCCGCGGGCGTCCGGCTGGTCGTAGCGGGAGTTCGTGTTGAAGGTGACGACGACGAACCCGAACGACGCGAGGCGCGGGCCGAGCCAGGCGATGGTCGACTCCGACGCGGTGTAGCCGGGCGAGATGGCCACGACGCCGAAGCGTCCCTCGCTCGTGGTGGTCGGGTAGGTGACCGTGCCGGAGCCGAAGCCGCGGCTCGCCAGGTCCGAGACCGAGTACGACGACGTGGCGTAGGGCCCGCGGGTGGCGCGCAGCGCGGCCAGCGTCGGGTCCGGGCCGTGCTGGTAGGGGCTGGCCGCCGCCGCGGCGGTCGCGGCGGTGACGGGCGTGCCGGCCGGTGCGGCGGTCGCGGGGCCGGTGGTGGCGGTGCCGAGGGCGAGGCCGGCGACGAGCGCAGGCGCGGCGAGACGACGCAGGAGGGGGTGCTGTGACATGGGTGGTGCTCCCGAGGTGGAGGGGCGTCGCGGCGGCACCCGAGTGGCGCGTGGCGAGGTGGTGCCCGTGTTCCTGCACTCATGGTGCAACTAGTTCGCCGGTTCGGCAAGGGGTGCGCGCGCTGCGTCCTCGCCGCTCGGGGAACCGTCGTCGCGCGGCGGGCTTCTGCCCGTTGTGTCCGAATTATCGCGACTCCTGCATGTTTCGGTCGTAGGGTGCGCGTCATGGAGACGACCACGACCGACGCACACCTCACCTCCCCCTCCGGCGGCACCGCCGCGGGCCGCGGCACGCCGGGACTCGACGTACCGGACGCGCGGGGGCGCACGGGCCTCGACCGGGTGGGCCGGGACCTGCGGGGCAACGACGACGTCGTGGTGCGCGACGTCGAGCTGCTCGCCGCGGGCTGGCACGTGCTGCGCCGCACGACGTTCGACTACCGCGACTCCCGCGGGCGGTGGAGCGTGCAGCAGCGCGAGACCTACGACCGCGGCAACGGCGCGACGATCCTGCTCCACGACCGGGTACGGCGCACCGTGCTGCTGACGCGCCGGTTCCGGTTCCCGGTCTACGTCAACGGCCACCCCGACGGGCGGCTCGTCGAGACCGCGGCGGGTCTCCTCGACGAGGACGACCCGGTCACCGCCGTCCGGCGCGAGGTGGCCGAGGAGCTGGGCGTCGTCGTCGGCGAGGTGGAGCACGTCATGGACCTCTGGATGAGTCCCGGCTCGGTCACGGAGCGCGTGCACTTCTACGCGGCCCCGTACGGCCCGCAGGACCGCACCGGCGCGGGCGGGGGGCTGGCGGAGGAGGGCGAGGACATCGAGGTGCTGGAGCTCGACGTCGACGACGCGCTGCGTCGGGTGGCCGACGGTCGGATCAGCGACGCCAAGACGGTGGTGCTGCTGCAGTGGGCCGCGCTGTCGGGTCCGTTCCGCACGGACCCCCGCGCCTGAGGTCGGACGAGGACCGGACGTGGACCCGGGGGCGGGCCGGGGTCGGGTCCGGGGCGTCAGGCGGTGGGGTCGGCCGCGTCGAGCAGGGGCACACCGAGCGCGGTCAGGTCGGCCACGGCGGCGGCGCCAGGGGGTGCGTCGATGACGATGCCCGCGACACGGTCCAGCGGCAGCACCGTGTACGGCGACGCCGCGCCCACCTTCTCGACGCTGGCCAGCACCCAGGTCTCGGCTGCGCGCTCCGCCAGGAGGCGCTTCATCGCCGCCTCGTCGGGGTCCCCGGTGGTGAGGCCGGCCCGGGCGTGCACGCCGGTGACGCCGAGGAGGAAGAGGTCGGCCGCGACGGTGGCGGCCGCCTCGGCGGCGGCGGCGCCGCTGGTGACGGCCGAGTGCTTGAAGAGTCGGCCGCCGAGCACGACGACGTCGACGGACGGGTGCTCGACCAGCGCGGCGGCCACGGTGACGCTGTGGGTGACGACGGTGGCCCGCAGGTCGGCCGGCAGGGCGCGCGCGACCTCGAGGGCCGTCGTACCCCCGTCGAGCAGGAGGGTGCAGCCCGGGCGGACGAGCCCGACGGCAGCCGCGGCCACGCGGCGCTTGCTGTCGGACGCCACCTGGGTGCGGGCGGCGTGGTCGCCGACGGCCGGCGAGACCGGCAGGGCGCCGCCGTACACCCGTTGGCACAGGCCGGCGGCGGCGAGCTCGCGGAGGTCGCGGCGGACCGAGTCCTCCCCGACGCCCAGCTCGGCGGCGACGTCCTTCGCGATGATGCGGCCGTCTCGCCGCAGGCGGGCGAGCAGCAGGTCGCGCCGCTCCGAGACCAGCATCGACCACTCCCTCCTGTCCGTCGCCCGAGCGGCCCACGCTAGCGCCACGACGTCGCGGACGGGTCCGGGAAGGGCGAGAGCCCCGCCGGCGGACCGGCGGGGCTCTCGTGCTCGTGGGCAGGGGCGGGGTCGAACCGCCGACCTATCACTTTTCAGGCGATCGCTCGTACCAACTGAGCTACCTGCCCGAGCGGCCAGAAGCATACCGCAGCCCGCGGGGGCGCACGAAACCGGTCAGCGGCCCGGCCCGGGGCCGGTGTCCTATGCTTGCCCGGTCGTCGGCACCCGGCTCGCCCGGTGCGCCGCGCGGCTGGCCCCCATCGTCTAGCGGCCCAGGACCCCGCCCTTTCACGGCGGTAGCGCCGGTTCGAATCCGGTTGGGGGTGCGGGCCGGACCTCGATTGGGAATCGGTCGAGCAGATGAGTTATGGTTCACCGGCTCCTGACGCAGGAGCCGCCACACCTGGCCCCGTAGCGCAGTTGGTTAGCGCGCCGCCCTGTCACGGCGGAGGCCGCGGGTTCGAGTCCCGTCGGGGTCGCAGATGATCGCCCCGGATCCCCGAGCGGATCCGGGGCGATCGCCATTTCCGCCCACCGGTGATGATGGTGCGGTGCCCGTCGACCTGGACCGTGAGGCGTTCGAGCGCATCGTCGACGCCGCGCTCGACTCCGTGCCCGACGAGCTGGCCCGCCTGGTGCACAACGTGGTGGTGCTCGTCGAGGACGAGCCGCCCGAGGACGAGCCCGACCTGCTGGGCCTGTACGACGGGGTCGCCCTCACCGAGCGCGGGTTCGACTACGGCGGCGTGCTGCCCGACCGCATCTTCGTGTTCCGCCGCCCGCTCCAGGAGATGTGCGACTCGCTGGAGGAGCTCGAGGACGAGGTGCACATGACCGTCGTGCACGAGATCGCCCACCACTTCGGCATCGACGACGCCGCCCTGCACGCCCTCGGCTACGGCTGAGCCGCGCGCTCCTCAGGAGGCGTGCGCGTCGCCCACCCGGTCGGCCGCCGAGGCCGTCCACGACCGGGGCTCCTCGCCCCGGCCCTGGCGCGCCACCTCCCGCAACAGCCACTGCTGGAAGGTCCGCTGCGCCGCGCTCCGCTCGAGCGACAGCAGGCGCTGCGCCCGGCAGAAGGCGTCCGCGAGGTCCAGCAGCTCGAGCATCTGCTCCGCGAGCCCGCTCGCGGGTTGCCCAACCGTGAGGTCGACGTCGGCCCGGTCGCGCCCGGCGGCCAGGCTCGCCTCGACGTCGGCGACCGCCGGGCCGTGGTCGATCTGGCGCTCGAAGGTGTCGAACAGGCGCGAGAGGTCCCGGGCCAGGGGGTAGGCGTCCTCGTGGGCCAGCGCGAGCAGCCGCACCTCGCGGCGCAGGTCGCTGTAGTGGCGGCGGAAGTCGCGGTACGCCGACGCGGGCAGCCCGCGGAGGTGCACGACGTACTGGTCGGTGGCGTCGGGGGCCGACGGCGCCGCGGTCACGTCGTACACCTCGCCGGACAGGTCCCCGTCGAGGCGCGGCTCGGCGACGGGCTCGAACCAGACGACCTTGCCCTCGGGCGTGATGTCGGCGCCCCAGGCGGCCGAGTTCATCGCGACCATGCCGAGGCCGCGGCCGACGGTGAGGAGGAGGTCCAGCTCGTCCTCGACGTCCGCCTCCGCCATCGGGGTGAACACGGGCGGCCGGTGGGAGCCGTCGAACACCTCGAAGCGCGGGTGCTCGCGGGTGCCGCGCACCCGCAGCGAGATCGGGGGCTCGGCGTGGAGCACCGCGTTGGTCACCAGCTCGGAGACGCACAGCTCGGCCGGCTCGACGAGGTCGTCGCGACCCATCTCACGGCAGGCGGCAGCGACCCACCGTCGGGCGTGCTGGACGCTGGACGGTCCGGGGTCGAGACGGACGGCGTCGCGGCTCTGGGGCATGACGGGCAACCTCGAGTGCGGGTCGCGTCAGACCGAGACCGACGCGGGGTACGGGGACATCTGGCGCCTGTTTCCCCGGGTGGTTGTGTCTGAAACCACCTCTGGTGATGTGCTTCCGGACGCCGGCCGGACAAGAATGGGGGATGCGCGCCGGGATCTGGGGTAACCGGCGTCGTACGGGATACCACGAGGGTGAAGTCGACGAGAAGGGCGAGGCCGATGAGCGCAGCACGGACCAGCGGGAACCGTCACGAGGTGGTCGTCATCGGCTCCGGCTTCGGGGGTCTGTTCGGCACCAAGGCCCTGCGGAAGACCGACGTCGACGTGACGATGGTCGCGAAGACGACGCACCACCTCTTCCAGCCGCTGCTCTACCAGGTGGCGACCGGCATCCTCTCCCAGGGCGAGATCGCCCCGCCGACCCGCGAGATCCTCGCGAAGCAGCACAACGCGACGGTCCTGCTGGGCGAGGTCTCCTCGGTCGACCTCGAGGCGCGCACCGTGACCTCCCACGTGCTGGGCCGCGAGACCGTGACGCCGTACGACTCCCTCATCGTGGCCGCCGGCGCGAGCCAGAGCTACTTCGGCAACGACCACTTCGCCGAGTTCGCCCCGGGCATGAAGAGCATCGACGACGCCCTCGAGCTGCGAGGCCGCATCTTCGGCGCCTTCGAGATGGCCGAGCTCGCCGCCGGCCGTGGTGAGCCCGTGGAGCACCTGCTGACCTTCGTGGTCGTCGGTGCCGGCCCGACCGGCGTGGAGATGGCCGGTCAGATCGCCGAGCTGGCCCACCGCACGCTGCGCCGCGACTTCCGCCACATCAACACCGAGCGCGCCCGCGTCCTGCTCGTCGACGCGGCGCCGCAGGTGCTGCCGCCCTTCGGTGCCCGGCTGGGCCAGAAGGCCAAGGAGGGCCTGGAGAAGCTGGGCGTCGAGGTCATGCTCGGCGCGATGGTCACCGTCGTCGACGAGCGCGGCCTCGAGGTCAAGTTCAAGGACGGCAGCACCCAGCGCATCGAGTCGATGGCGAAGATCTGGGCCGCCGGCGTGCAGGCGAACCCCATCGGCAAGCAGCTGGCCGAGCAGAGCGGCGCCCCGCTCGACCGCGCCGGCCGCATCGGCGTCAACCCCGACCTGACGCTCCCGGGCTACCCCGAGGTCTTCGTGGTCGGCGACATGATCAGCCTCAACAACCTCCCGGGCGTCGCCCAGGTCGCGATCCAGGGCGCGCGCTACGCCGCCCGCGAGATCGAGGGCCGGCTGAAGGGCAAGGAGCCCCAGAAGCCGTTCAAGTACTTCGACAAGGGCTCGATGGCGATCATCAGCCGCTTCCGGGCCGTGGCGATGGTGGGCAAGTTCCGGTTCACCGGCATCCTCGCGTGGCTCTCCTGGCTCGCCGTGCACCTCGTCTACATCACGGGCTTCAAGAACCGGGTCAGCGCGCTCATGCACTGGGCCATCTCGTTCCTGGGCCGCGACCGTTCCGAGCGCACCGTGACCGAGCAGCAGATCTTCGCCCGTACGGCGCTCGCCCGGCTCGAGGGCGGGGTGAAGGACCTCGTGTCGCGCCCCGGTGAGTACGAGGCGGAGCTCGAGGCCCGCCGCATGGAGCTCGAGGACCAGGCGGCGGAGGAGAGCAGGCTCACCGACGCCGGTGAGCGCGGCGTGCGCGTCGGCGGGTGAGCCGACGCCGGGGCGGTGACCGCGTCCGTGTCCGCGAGGTCCCGCACGGGCACGGTCACGGTCACGTCGACGCGCCCACCAGCCGGATCGCGCGCGTCGTGCTGCTCGGCTTCCTCGCCGTCGTGGCGCTGGGGTCGGTGGCCGGTCTCGTCGCGCTGTGGCCCTCCGGTGACAGCGCCGTCGAGGACGTGCAGTACGCCGCGGAGGGCGTGACGTTCCCCGACGCCGAGGTGCTGGCCGTCCGCGAGGCGTGCCCGGTCATCGCCGTCGGTCCGGGCCTGGAGACGCCGGAGGGCGCCGAGGAGTTCCCCGAGGGCTGCAACGAGATCGACGTCCGCCTGACCTCGGGCCCCGAGGAGGGGGACGAGGCCACGGTGCAGACCGAGCCGTCCGTCGTGCGCTCCGGGCTCCGCGCGGGCGACGACGTCGTGCTCCTGCGCATCCCGCCGGCCGACGAGGCGGCTCCGGTCGTCTACGGCTTCTCCCACACCCACCGCGAGGCGCCCCTGCTCGGCATGACGGTGCTGTTCGTGGTCGTCGTCGCGGTCGTGGCGCGCCTGCGCGGTCTGCTGGCGCTGCTCGGGCTGGTCTTCGCCGCGGCCGTCATGTGGTGGTTCGTCATCCCCGGCCTGCTGGCGGGGGAGTCGGGCGTGGCGGTCGCCGTCGTCGGGTCGACCGTCATCATGTTCGTGGTGCTCTACCTCGCCCACGGCCCGTCGATCCGCACCTCCACGGCGCTGGCCGGCACCTTCCTCGGCATCGCGGTCACGGCCCTGCTCGGCATGTGGGCCGTCGACGCCGCCCGGCTCTCCGGGATGAGCGGGGAGGGCAGCGAGATGCTGCAGCTCTACGCCGACGGCCTCGACTACAAGGCCCTGCTGTCGGCGGGCATCGTCATCGCCGGCCTGGGCGTGCTCAACGACGTCACCATCACCCAGTCCTCGGCGGTGTGGGAGCTGCGGGCCGCGGCCCCCGACCTCACCCGGCGCGAGCTGTTCAGCCGCGGCATGCGGATCGGCCGCGACCACATCGCCTCGACGATCTACACCATCGTCTTCGCGTACGCCGGCACCGCCCTCGGCGTGCTGCTCCTGCTGTCGCTCTACGACCGCCAGGCCTCGCACGTGCTCTCCGACGACATGCTGAGCGAGGAGGTCGTGCGCACCCTGGCCTCCGCCATCGGGCTCGTCGCCAGCGTCCCCATCACCACGGCGGTGGCGGCGCTGACGGTGAGCGGGGCCCGGGCGCGCTCCGCCGTACCGGAGCACGAGGACGCACGGGCCTGAGCGGCCCGCGGCAGCGACGCGTCGTCAGACGTCGCGGCGGTAGCGGCGCACGGCGGCCATGAACGCCGTCGGGTCGACCATGCGGCGGTCGACCGCGACCGGCCCGAGGCTGCGCCGGTGGACCACGAACTGCCAGGTGCGGTCCCGCGGGTGCCCCTGCTCCTCGACGTCGAGCTGCAGGTTGGTCAGGTCGAAGGTCGAGCGCTGGGCGCCGCGGTGGATCTCCAGCACGCCGCGGTCGATGGCGACGCGCGACGGGGCGGAGCCCGCCCGCACGCCCCACACCACGAGGGTGAGGGCGGCCGCGACACCCGCGAGCGCGATGTCGGGGGTGGCCCGGGTGTCGTAGGCGACCCAGCCGAGCCCGGCCGTCACCAGCAGCCCGGCGAGGATGAGCAGCGAGGCCGTCAGCTGCCCCGTGCGCGACGACGTGAACTCGACCCGCGCGGGCGGCAGCGCCTCCGGCGTACCGGCGGCCCGGCTGCGCGCGCCGATCGGGGTGCTAGGGGCGGGGTCGGGTACGGCGGCAGGCGCGGCGGCCGCGTCGGCGGCGGGCTCGCTGGTGGGCGTCGCGGTGGGCGTCGTGGTGGGCGTGTGGGCGGGCGTGCGGGCGGCCGCTGCCTCCCGCGCCTGCTGCTCCTCGAGCCGCCGGGCGGCGGCGAG
>NZ_JAHWBL010000026.1:0-52497 GCF_029493445.1 Nocardioides sp. ChNu-99
CGGCGGCGCAGGGCGCGGGGGAGCAGCGCGAGCGCGACGAGGAGCAGCGCGCCGGCGCCCCCGGCGACCACCCGCCACGGCAGGCCGCCCGGCTCGGTCGCCTCGTCGCCGTCCGCGGCGTCGGGGGCGGTCTCGGCCTCGGGCAGGTCGGGGGACGCCCCCGGACCGGTGCTGGTGGCCGGTGCCCCCGGCGCCGACGCGCTCGGCTCGCGGGTCGGTCGGGGCACGTCGGGGGTGGACCCGGGGGTGTCGGGCTCGGAGTACGCCGGCGCGGCCCCCGTGCGGGCGGCCGGGGTGGGCTCGAAGCGCACCCACCCGGCGCCGCGGAAGTAGAGCTCGGGCCACGCGTGCAGGTCGTGGGCGCTGTACTCCCACACCCCGTCGTCCACCCGGTCCGGGTGGAGGAACCCGACCGCGACGCGCGCCGGCACCCCGACCTGGCGGGCCATGAGCGCCATCGCCGCGGAGAACTGCTCGCAGTAGCCGACCCGGGTGTCGAAGAGGAACTCGTCGAGGGCGTCGCCGCCGGTGCCGGAGCGGGCGTCGAGGTCGTAGGTGAACTCGTCGCTGCGCAGGAACTCCTGCAGGGCGACCGCCCGCTCGTACGGCGTGCCCGCCCCCGCGGTCACCTCCGCCGCGAGGTCGCCCACCCGGGGGGAGACGTCGGCGGGCACGTCGAGGAACAGCTCGTCGACGTCGCCCCCGGGCGCCGCGGCGCCGGCCAGGTCGCCCGCCGCCACCTGCAGCTCGACGGCGGTGGCCCCCCAGGTGTCGCCCCGGGTCGTGAGCTCGTCCTCGGCGGCGATGAAGTCCATCGTGGCGTCGTCGTACTTCCAGCCGGCGTCGGCGTCCACGGCGCTGATGGCGGCCGGGACGGGCAGCCAGGTCGAGACGAAGTCGTCGGTGGCCGACACGCGCAGCTCGTGCTCCTCGCGCGGGATCGCGGTCGAGACGCCCTGGAGGTCGGGCACGGGGTCCTGGGCGGTCTGGTCGTCGGGCAGGTCGCGGTCGCCGGCGCTCCACTGCTCGCCGTTGAAGCGGGTGAGCGCGCTGATGCGGAGGTAGCTGGGCCGCGGCCCGTCGGTGCGCACCGTCAGCAGGGGCACGTCGTCCCCGCGCTGCAGGCCCGCCCGCAGGTCGGTGACCGGGTTGGCCACGGTGATCTCGTCGCCGGCGGGGCCGCCGAAGCGGCCGTCGGGGACCAGGCCGAGGTCGAGGGTCGGCACGAGCGGGGGCACGACGAGCGCCAGCGTCGTCGCGACCGCGCCCGCGGCGAGCGCCCCGACGGGGACGCCGGGCACACCGGGCCCACCGGGACGGGGGGTGGCCGCGCCCGGTCCGGCGGACGTGCTGGCGGGACGACCCCAGTCGCCGACGTCCTGCGCGGCCTGCGCCGCCACGAGGGCGAGGTAGGAGCCGGCGGTGGCCGCGAACAGCCACCACGGCCCGGCGGACCCGGTGACGGTCACGGGCAGGCTGATCACCGCCAGGAGCGGCAGGCCGAGGACCGGCGCCCCGCGGAAGGTCGCCGCCACCGTGTCCGCGAGCCAGAGGGCCAGGGCCGCCCCGACGAGCAGCAGCGCGGTGAGCCCGCCGTCGACGACGGGGACGGGGGCCGGGTAGATCCGGGCGTTCTCGACCGCCCGGGCGAGCTCGTCGGCCAGCACGGTGAACGAGGCGGGGACCGGCGGGCCCCCCGCCACCTGGGCCACGACCACCACCGCGGCCACCCCGGCCTGGGCGAGCGCGACGAGCACGCGGGGCGTGCCGAGGGCGCGCAGCGCCGTGCCCGTCGTCAGCAGCGCGAGGGCCAGCACCAGGACGGGGCCGACCAGGTCGGCGGGGCGGTCGGTCAGGCCGCGCCACGTCTGCAGGGCGAGCACCGTGGTGGCGGCCCCGAGGGCGCCGAGCACGAGCGAGCGCCCGGCACGCGCCAGGCCGGGGCTCACCGGGGACCTCCGGCGCTCGCGAGGTCGGGGGCCCACCGCGCGCCCAGCCGGACCCAGACCTCGGCCAGCGGATCGGCGGGTCCCGCCAGGGCGGTGCGCCACCCGTGCCGGGGCAGTCCGGGGAGCGGGGGAGCGCCGGGGACCGGTGCCGGGGCGCCGGCCGCCCAGCGGTCGACGTCGAGGCGCAGGGCGAGCGCGGAGGAGCTGGCGCGCGCGACGCGCTCCAGCACGACCTCGTCCCCGGGGCACGGGCGGCCCAGCACGGCGACGGTGACCCCGGGGTCGGCGGCCGTCACGGACGCGGGCGCGACCAGACCGGGGGCGCCGGGGGTCTCGGGGCTGCCGGCGGCCTCGAGAGCGCCGAGGCCCGCGAGCGCGTCGAGCAGGCCACCGGCGCCGGAGCCGGCCGTCGAGCGGGCCAGCACCCGTCCCTCGGCGTCGGCCAGCGCGACGGCGTACCCCCGACGGGCCAGGTGGGTGCAGACGGACGCCGCCGCCACGATCGCGTGCTCCAGCGAGGAGGCCGCGCCGTCGCCGGCGTGGGCGTGGGCGCGGTCGTCGAGCAGGACGGTGGCGTGGGCCTGCCACGGCTGCTCCTCGCGGCGCACCATGAGCTCGCCGGTCCGGGCGGTGCTGCGCCAGTGGACGCGGCGCAGGTCGTCGCCGCGGCGGTACTCGCGCACCATCACGTCCTCCGTGCTCCCCGTCGCAGCCGCCCGCGGCCGGTCGTCACCGCTGGCGCCCGACCCGCCGCCGAGCGCCACGTCGGGCAGCGGCACGGTGCGGGGGCGCACGACGAGGTCCGTCGTACGACGGAAGCGGCGCACCACCTGCACCATGCCGAAGGCGTCCTCGGCGCGGACCAGGAGCGGTCCCGTCTCGTAGCGCCCCCGCAGGTCCGAGCGCACCGCGTAGGTCACCTCGCCCCGCCAGTGCCGCCCGACGCCGCGCAGCACCAGGCGGGGGCGGGCGCCCAGGGCGTGGGGCACCCGGTCGTCGAGCAGCAGGGTGCGACCGGGCACCCGCCCGGTGGTGGTGAGCGTCAGCCGCACCACCGCCGTGGCGCCGACGGACAGGTGGGACGGCTCGACCGAGCGGGAGAGGTGGACATCGAGGCGGCCGAGGTGCACGACGGCGAGGCTGGCCAGGGGGAGGGTCAGGGCGAGCACACCGGCCCCCGCCAGCGTCTCCTGCCCCAGCACGACGGCGCACGCGACGGCCGTGACCCCGGCGGCGACGAACGCGCGGCCCCGCACGGTGAGACCCCCTAGCACGCGACGCGCCCGGGGCTCGTGCGGCACCGCCCGCGACCGGCCCACGTCAGCCCGCGCGGCCGGGCACCGGCACCCCGGCCACGAGGCGCGCGAGCACGTCCGCGGAGGAGCGACGGGCGCCGGCGGCGTCGGGACGGGCCAGCACGCGGTGCGCGAGCACCGGACCGGTCAGGCTCGCCACGTCGTCCGGGAGCACGAAGTCGCGGCCGTTGACGGCCGCCAGCGCCTTCGCGGCGCGCACGAGGTGCAGGGTCGCGCGCGGGGAGGCGCCGAGCTCGAGGTCGGGGGAGCGGCGGGTGGCCGTCGTGATGGCCACGGCGTAGCGCTGCACCGACTCCGCGACGTACACCCGCGCCACCATCGAGACGAGCTTGCGGATCTCGGCGGCGTCCGTGACCGGCTCGAGGTCGGCCAAGGGGTCGCGGCCCGCGTGGTGCTGCAGCATCGCGAGCTCGGCGGCCTCGACCGGGTAGCCCATCGACACCCGGGCCATGAAGCGGTCGCGCTGCGCCTCGGGCAGGGAGTAGGTGCCCTCCATCTCGACCGGGTTCTGCGTCGCGATCACCATGAACGGGCTCTCGAGCTGGTACGACGTGCCGTCGACCGTGACCTGCCGCTCCTCCATGCACTCGAGCAGCGCGGACTGCGTCTTCGGCGACGCCCGGTTGATCTCGTCGCCCACCACGAGGTTCGCGAACACGCCGCCCGGGCGGAACTCGAACTCGCGGGTGTCCTGGTTGAACACGGAGACGCCGGTGACGTCCGAGGGCAGCAGGTCGGGCGTGAACTGGATGCGCCGCACGGTGCAGTCGATGCTGCGCGCCAGCGCCTTGCTCAGCATCGTCTTGCCGACGCCGGGCACGTCCTCGAGCAGGAGGTGGCCCTCGGCGAGCAGCACCACGAGGGCGGAGGTGATGACCTCGCTCTTGCCCTCGACGACCTTCTCGACGTTGTGCCGCACGCGGGCCGTGACCCGCGCGAGCGTCTGGAGGTCCGCCGCGTCGCCCCGCTGGTGGTCCGGAGTGCTCGTCATCCCTGGGGGTCCCCGTTCTCGCCGCTCGCCCGCGGCCGGTCGGGCCCGCGTGGGCCCAACGGTAGGGCGTGCGCCCAACGGTCGCGGCCGGTTCGCGGCACCGCGGGCCTCCACCTCCCTCCATCTCGGCGCTCCACCTCCCTCCACCTCGGCGCTCCACCTCCCTCCACCCCGCCGCTCCACGGCCCTCCACCGGGCGCCTCCCGGGCCCTCCACCCGCCTCCCCGGGCCCGCCCGACGGCCCCCGGACGGCCTCCGGCAGACCGCCTCGTGGGGCCGGGGAGCCGCCGTACGACGCGGCGCAGCGCCCCGGGGAGCGTCCCGCGGCGCTGCCGGGGTGCTCAGGGGAGCGTGGTGGAGCAAAGTGGTTGACGGGGGAGGAAAGTGGAGTAAAGTGGAGCGCAAGGGGGCAGGTGGGTGTGGCCCGTCGAGCGGAGGTGGCCGGTGTTCTTCGGCACCTTCACGCCCAAGCTCGACGACAAGGGGCGCATCTTCCTGCCGGCCAAGTTCAGGGACGCGATGGCGGAGGGGCTCGTGGTGGCCAGAGGCCAGGAGAACTCGCTCTCGGTCTGGTCCAAGGCGGGCTTCGACCAGGAGACGGAACGGCTCCAGCGCGCATCGCTCATGGACAAGGCCACCCGCGACTACGTCCGCATGCTCTTCGCGGGCGCGTTCGACGACGTCCCCGACAAGCAGGGCCGCGTGACGATCCCGCCGATGCTGCGCGAGTACGCGTCGCTGGAGCGTGACGTGGTGGTCGTGGGTGCGATGTCCCGGCTGGAGATCTGGAACCCCGAGGCGTGGGCGACCTACACCTCGGAGCAGGTGCCGAGGTTCTCGGCCCTGGACGCGGACCTGGTGCCGGGCACGTAGCCGGCAGCCGCGGCAGGAGAGCAGCACCAGCAGCACAGCAGCACCCACAGAACAGAACAGCGACGTACGGCGAGGTCTCGGGCCCGCCTCCACGCACTCTGGGGCAACTTCCCCGGTTCCAGAGGGCTGGCGGAGGCGGGCAGGGACCTGGCCGTACGTCGTTCGGTTTCCGGGCCCGGTGGCCCGGCAGCACGCACGGAGCGGCGCGAGCCGTGGCGGGACGGCGGCGGGAGCCGCAGCACGGTCGGAGCAGGGTCGGAGCAGGGTCGGGGCAGGGTCGGGCGAGGGTCGAGGAGCAGGGTCGTGACGGACGCGGGACGCGAGGACGCCGCAGCGGCTCCCCACGCGCACGTGCCCGTGCTGGTCGACCGCGTCGTGGAGCTCCTCGCCCCGGCGCTGGCGACGGAGGGCGCGGTCCTCGTGGACTGCACGCTCGGCATGGGCGGGCACAGCGAGGCCGTGCTCGAGCGCCTCCCGGGCGCCCGCGTGCTGGGTGTGGACCGCGACCCCGAGGCGCTGGCCCGCGCCGGGCGTCGGCTGGCGTCGTACGGGGAGAGGTTCACCCCCGTGCACGCCGTGTACGACGAGATCCCCGACGTGCTCGCCGAGGCCGGGCTCGCGCCGGTGGGCGGCGCGGCCGCGGTCCTCTTCGACCTCGGCGTCTCCTCGCTGCAGCTCGACGAGGTCGACCGTGGGTTCGCGTACCGCACCGACGCGCCGCTCGACATGCGCATGGACCCGACGGTCGGGCGCACCGCCGCCGACGTCCTCAACACCTACGAGGTGCCCGAGCTGACCCGCGTGCTCCGCGACTACGGCGAGGAGAAGTTCGCCCGCCGCATCGC
The DNA here is from genome assembly GCF_029493445.1 of Nocardioides sp. ChNu-99. NCBI lineage: Bacteria > Bacillati > Actinomycetota > Actinomycetes > Propionibacteriales > Nocardioidaceae > Nocardioides > Nocardioides sp. ChNu-99. The sequence continues at coordinate 5,975 of NZ_JAHWBL010000026.1, forward strand.
CGAGGCCGTCGCGCAGCGCCGGGCCACGACCCCCTTCACCACGTCGGCGCCGCTCGTGGAGCTGCTGTACGACGCGATCCCCGCCCCCGCGCGCCGCACCGGCGGCCACCCGGCGAAGCGGACCTTCCAGGCGCTGCGCATGGAGGTCAACGACGAGCTGGCGGTGCTGCGCCGTGCGGTGCCCGCCGCCCTGGACGCCATCGGCGTCGGTGGCCGCGTGGTCGTCGAGTCCTACCACTCGCTCGAGGACCGGCTGGTGAAGCGGGCGTTCGCCGCCGGCAGCCGCTCCGAGGCGCCGCCGGACATGCCGGTGGTGCCCGAGGAGGCGGAGCCCGAGCTGCGCCTGGTCACCCGTGGCGCCGAGAAGGCCCACCAGGCGGAGGTCGACGCCAACCCCCGCGCCGCCTCGGTGCGGCTGCGGGCCGTGGAGCGCGTGCGCCCCGCCGGCACGCGGGGGCGGGTGGACGGGCCCGGGAGCAGGACCAGCAGGACCAGCAGGACGAGCGGGACCAGCAGGGGACGGCACGGCGACCAGCACGGCGACCAGCACGGAGGAGGACGGCGATGAGCAGCTCGGCAGCGCAGCGGAGGCTGGCGGTCCCGCGGTTCGCGGAGGCGGCGGTCGAGCGTGCCCGCCTGCAGGTGGTGCCGCGCGTACGGCGGCGCGCCCCGCGGGTGCCCTTCGTCATCCTCGTGACGGCGGTGCTGCTCGGCGGCATCGTGGGTCTGCTCCTCTTCAACACCTCGATGCAGCAGGCGGCCTTCACGGGCGCCGCGCTCGAGGAGCGCGCCACGGTGCTCGAGGCCCGCCAGCAGACGCTGACCCAGGAGCTGCAGGACCTGCGGGACCCCCAGCGCCTCGGCGAGGAGGCCACCGCGATGGGCATGGTGCCGGCGGGCCCCCCGGCGGTCGTGGACCTCGGCAGCGGCGAGATCGTCGTCGAGGGCGAGGTCGCCTCCCGCGACGACGCGCTCGACGTGGCGCCCCCGGAGCCGGTGAAGCCGGCCGTGCTGTCGCCCGAGCCCGAGATCCGCGACGTGCCGGCGCCCGCCACCCCCGCGACCCCGGGCACGGCCGTGGCCCCGGGCGCCGCGGCGGACCAGCAGCTCCCGACCACCGACGACCCCGCCGCGACCACGACCCCCTGACGGTGGTCCGGGTCCGGGTCCGGGTGCGGGTCCGACCGCTGCGGCGACACGGCCGTGGCTTCCCGATCCGGCCCCCGCGAGCCGGTACAACAGTCGAGTGCCGTCCCCGTCCTCCCGCGGACGTCCCCCGACCCGACGAGACCACGGAGCACGTGTGAGCAGCCCAGCACGAGGACGTCGTCCGGCCCCGACCCTGCGCCGCGCGCGCCGCGGCTCGTCCCCGCTGCGCATGCGGGTGGGCATGCTCGTCATCGCCGCCGTGCTGTCGGTGTTCGCCGCCCGGCTCGTGCAGCTGCAGGCCGTGGACCCGGGCCAGTACGCCGCCATGGCCGCCGAGCGGGGCACCCGCGAGGTCGTGCTCCCCGCGGCCCGCGGCGACATCCTCGACCGCAACGGGGACCCGCTCGCGGCCTCGATCGACGGGCTCATGGTCATCGCCGACCCCTCGCAGACGGCCGACGACGCCGCCGAGATCGCCCGCCTGCTCGCCGACGGCCTCGGCGCCGACTACTTCGCGACGCTGGAGAAGCTGCGCGAGGACGACAGCCGCTACGAGTACGTCGCGCGCCGGGTGCCCGCGACGACGGCGCTGCAGGTGGTCGAGCAGGTCGCCGAGGCGGGCTTCCAGGGCGTCTACACCGAGGTCGACCCCGTCCGGGACTACCCGGCGGGGGAGGTGGCGGCGAACGTGCTCGGCTTCATGGGCACCGACGGCCCGCTGGCCGGCATGGAGCTCACCTTCGACGAGCAGCTCGCGGGCACCGACGGCTCGGCGCGCTACCGCGTCGGCGGCGGCAACCGCATCCCGCTCGGCGAGAACTCGACGACCGACCCCGTCGACGGGCAGGACCTCACGCTCACCATCGACCGCGACGTGCAGTGGTACACCCAGCAGGTGCTCCGCGACACGGTCGAGGGGGCGCGGGCCGAGTCCGGCGTCGCCGTCGTGCAGGACACCCTCACCGGCGAGATCATCGCCCTGGCCGACTACCCGACCTTCGACGCCAACAACCCGCTGCTCGCCGCCGAGTCCGACCTGGGCTCCCGTGCGCTGAGCGACGTCTACGAGCCCGGCTCGGTGCAGAAGGCGCTGACGATGGCGGCGCTGATCGACGCCGGCCTCGTCAGTCCGGAGACCCGGCTGACGGTGCCGCCGTACCTCGAGGAGGACGGGCGGCGCATCGGCGACTACTGGGAGCACGAGACGCTGCGGCTGACGCTGGCGGGGGTGCTGGCCAAGTCCTCCAACATCGGCACCGTGATCGCGGCCGACGAGATGTCGTCGACGGCCCTCGACGAGTACTTCCGCTCCTTCGGCCTCGGCTCCCGCACCGACGTCGGGGTGCGCGGCGAGACCTCCGGCATCCTGCCCGCGGGTGAGGACTGGAGCGGGCTGGAGCACGACCGCATCGTGTTCGGCCAGGCGATGAGCGTGAACGCAGTGCAGATGACGAGCGCCGTCAACGCCATCGCCAACGGCGGCGTCTACATCTCCCCGAGCCTCGTGCAGGGCACCGCGACGACCGACGACGGCCGCACCGTCGGCACCGGCGCGCGCGAGACCCACCGGGTCGTCAGCGAGGAGACCGCGGCGGCCACGGCCGAGATGATGGAGCGCGTCGTCGACCCCGAGGCCGGGGTCGCGGGGTCCGCGCAGATCCCGGGCTACCGCGTCGCCGGCAAGACCGGCACGGCGCAGCGCGCCGTCGAGGGCGGGTACGACGGCACGAGCGTCTCGTTCGCCGGGTTCGCCCCGGCCGACGACCCGCGCTTCACCGTCTACGTCGTGGTGCACGACCCCGCCTCGGGCGGCGGCGGCACCGTCGCGGCGCCCGCGTTCAACCGGATCATGTCCCACGTGCTGCGCAAGTTCGCCGTCGAGCCGACCGGCGCCCCGGCGTCGACGCTGCCGGTGGAGTGGTGACGCGGCCGGTCGGCGGGTGTCCGGACCGCGGACACTAGGCTGCTCCGATGACCTCGACGCCTCCCACGACACCGCCGTCGGCCGACGACGCCGTCGCGGCGGCCCGGCCGCGCACGATCGCGCCGGTCGCGCTCGCCGACGTCGCGGCTCTGGTGGGAGCCCCCGCGCCCACCGCCGACCGGACCCTCACCGGCGTCACCCTCAGCTCGCGCCGGGTGCTCCCCGGTGACCTGTACGTCGCGCTGCCGGGCGCCCGCGCGCACGGCGCCGACTTCGCCGCCGACGCCGTCGCCGCGGGAGCCGTGGCCGTGCTCACCGACGCCGACGGGGCGGCGCGGGTGCGCTCCGCCGTACCCCTGGACTCCGCGACCCCCGAGGTGCCGGTGCTCGTCGTGGACGCGCCGCGCTCCGTGCTGGGCCGCGTCGCCGCGCACGTGTACGGCGAGCCCGCCGCCCGCATGGCGACCGTGGCCGTGACCGGCACGCAGGGCAAGACGACGACCACCCGGCTCGCGGAGGCGGCGCTGACCGCCGCCGGGGTGCCGGCCGCCGTCGTCGGCACCGTCGGCACGCGGGTGCGGGGCACCGACGTCGCGACGGCGCTCACGACCCCGGAGGCGCCCGACCTGCACGGCCTGTTCGCCCGGATGGTCGAGGCGGACGTCGAGGTGTGCGCGATGGAGGTCTCCAGCCACGCCCTCGTGCTCGGCCGGGTGGACGGCGTCGTCTTCGACGTCGCCGTGTTCACCAACCTCGGGCGCGACCACCTCGACTTCCACGCGGACGTGGAGGAGTACTTCGCGGCCAAGGCGTCTCTCTTCACCCCGGAGCGCGCCCGGCGCGCGCTCGTCAACGTCGACGACGAGCACGGCCGGCGCCTCGTCGACCTCGCCCGCGCGGCGGGCCTGGAGGTGCGCACGTTCTCGGTGCGGGCCCCGGGCCCGGGGAGCGACGGGGTCGACTGGTGGGTCGAGGACGTCGTCGCCCTCGCCGAGGGCTCGCGGTTCACCGTGCGGGGACCCGGGGGCGTGCGCGTCGAGACCGCCGTGGCCCTGCCGGGCGGCTTCAACGTCGCCAACGCGCTCGCCGCGCTGGCCGCGCTCGTCGAGGCCGGGCAGGACCCGGAGCGGGTGGCCGCCGGCCTCGCCGCCTCCGGCGGGGTCCCGGGCCGCCTCGAGCGGGTCGACGCCGGCCAGCCGTTCACCCTCGTCGTCGACTACGCCCACAAGCCCGACGCGATCGAGGCCGCGCTCGGCACGCTGCGCCCGCTGACCACCGGCCGGCTCGTCCTCGTGCTGGGGGCGGGCGGTGACCGCGACACGGGCAAGCGCCCCGTGATGGGCCGGCTCGGGGCGGAGCTGGCCGACGTGCTCGTCGTGACCGACGACAACCCCCGCACCGAGGACCCCGCGGCGATCCGCGCCGCGGTCCTGGCCGGGGCGCTCGCGGCGGCGTCCGGGGCCGGGGCGAGCGCCGAGGTGCTCGAGGTCGGCGACCGGCGCGCGGCCATCCGCGCCGCCGTACGCCTCGCGGCGCCGGGCGACATCGTCGTCGTCGCCGGCAAGGGCCACGAGACCGGCCAGGAGGTGGACGGCACCGTGCACCCCTTCGACGACCGGGTCGTCGCCGCCCAGGAGGTGGCGGCGCTGCTGGCCGGGGGACCGGCCGACGACGCCCCGCAGGAGCCGCAGCGATGATCCCCCTCACCCTCGCCGAGGTCGCCGCCGCCACGGGTGGCCGCGTGGACCCGCCGGAGGCGGCCGACGTCGTCGTCACCGGGGCCGCCTCGCTCGACAGCCGCGCCGTACCGGCGGGTGGCTTGTTCGTGGCGCTGCCCGGCGAGCGGGTCGACGGTCACGACTACGCCGCCGCCGCCGTCGCGGGCGGTGCGGCCGCGGTCCTCGCGGAGCGGGCCGTCGGGGTGCCCGCCGTCGTCGTGGCGGACGGCGCCGTCGCGCTCGGCCGCCTGGCGCGGGCCGTGCTGGAGCGCCTGCCCGACGCGCAGGTCCTCGCCGTCACCGGCAGCCAGGGCAAGACCGGCGTGAAGGACTACCTCGCGCAGGTGCTGGCCTCGGTCGGCCCCACCGTCGCCACGGCCGGGAACCTCAACAACGAGCTCGGCGTCCCGCTCACCGTGCTGCGCGCCGAGCCCGGCACGCGCTTCCTCGTCGTCGAGATGGGCGCCCGGGGGATCGGCCACATCGCCTACCTCTGCACCCTCGCGCCGCCGCGGGTGGCGGGCGTGCTCAACGTCGGTCAGGCCCACGTCGGCGAGTTCGGCTCGGTCGACAACATCGCCGTCGCGAAGGGCGAGATCGTCGAGGCGCTCCCGCCCGACGGTCGCGCGGTGCTCAACGCCGACGACCACCGCACCGCGGCCATGGTGAGCCGGACGCAGGCCCCGGTGCTGACGTTCGGCGAGGCCGGCGACGTGGCGTGGCGCGACCTGCGGCTCGACCCGCTCGGCCGTCCCCGCGTCGAGCTGGGGTACGCCGGCACGTGGGCCCCCCTCTCGCTCGCCGCCTCCGGTGCGCACCAGGTCGCCAACGCGGCGGCCGCCGTCGCGTTCGCCGTGGCCGCGGGCGTGCCGTTCGCGGACGCCGTGGCCGCGCTGGACGGCGCGGGCAGCCGCTCGCGCTGGCGCATGGAGGTGACCGAGCGCGCGGACGGCCTCGTCGTCGTCAACGACGCCTACAACGCCAACCCGGCCTCGATGGCCGCCGCGGTCCGCACGCTGGTGGCCATCGCCGCCGAGCGCCCGGGCGGACGCAGCGTCGCGGTGCTGGGGGAGATGCGCGAGCTGGGCGACGGGTCCGAGGCGGAGCACCGGGCGCTGGGCGCGCTGGCCGCCGCCAGCGGCGTCGACGTCGTGCTCGCGGTCGGGGACGACGACGGCCCGGCCGGCTGGATCGTCGCCGGTGCGGTACCGGGCGCCGGCACCACCGGCCGGGACCCCGGCGGTCCTGAGTCGTTCGTCACGTCGACGCGCGACGAGGCGCTGCGGTGGCTGGGCGAGAATGTCTCGGCCCGCGACGTGGTGCTCGTCAAGGCGTCGCGCGGTGCGGCGCTCGAGGTGGTGGCCGACGGCCTGCTGGCCGGGCCGGTGACGGGAGAGGAAGGACCGACGACGTGAGAGCGATCCTGCTCGGGGGTGGGCTGGCCCTCATCCTGTCGCTGCTCGGCACACGGGTGGCGATCACCGTGCTGTCGGCGAAGGGCTACGGCCAGGAGATCCGCGACGACGGACCGACGTCGCACCACACGAAGCGCGGCACCCCCACGATGGGCGGCATCGTCATCATCCTGGCGGCCGTGCTCGGCTACCTGGTGGCGAAGCTGGTCACGTGGACCCCGCCGTCCGCGTCGGCGTGGCTGCTGCTCTTCCTCTTCGTGGGCCTCGGCATGGTGGGCTTCCTCGACGACTTCATCAAGATCTACAAGCAGCGCAGCCTGGGCCTGCGGAGCAAGGCGAAGATGATCGGCCAGACCGTCATCGCGCTCACGTTCGGCGCCCTCGCGCTGTCGCCGTGGCTGGAGTCCGGGGCGAACGGACGTACCCCCGCCTCGACCAACATCTCGTTCCTGCGCGACATCGCGTGGCTGGCCCTGCCGTGGATCGTCGCGGTGCTCTTCATCTGGCTGATCATCGCGGGCACCAGCAACGGCATGAACCTCACCGACGGCCTCGACGGGCTCGCGGCCGGCTCGGCCACCATGGTGTTCGGCGCCTACACGCTCGTGAACATCTGGCAGTTCAACCAGCTGTGCGGCGCGGGCGCCGAGAGCGGTTACTGCTACGAGGTGCGCGACCCGCTCGACCTGGCGATCGTCGCGGCCGCCATCACCGGGGCCTGCTTCGGGTTCCTGTGGTGGAACGCGTCGCCGGCCCGCATCTTCATGGGCGACACCGGCTCGCTGGCCCTCGGCGGCGCGCTCGCCGGTCTGGCGATCCTGACCCGCACCGAGCTGCTGCTCGTCATCCTGGGCGGCCTGTTCCTGCTCGAGACCCTGTCGGTGATGCTCCAGGTCGGCTTCTTCAAGGCGACCAAGGGCAAGCGCCTGTTCCGCATGGCGCCGCTGCACCACCACTTCGAGATGCTCGGCTGGGAGCAGGTCACCGTCGTGATCCGGTTCTGGATCATCACCGGCATCTTCGTGGCCGCGGGCATGGGCATCTTCTACGCGGAGTGGGTGGCCAACCTGTGACCCGGCGCGACCCCGCGTCCCTGGGTCGGGCCGACTCCTGGGACGGCGTGCGGGCCGTCGTGGCCGGGTTCGGCGTCTCCGGCTTCGCCGCCGCCGACTCCCTCAACCACCTGGGCGCGCAGGTCGTGGCGCTCGACGAGTCCACGGCCGGCGACCGTCCCGACAAGGCGGAGCTCCTCGAGGTGCTCGGCGCCACCGTCCACCTCGGCGAGGGCGCCACGGCGACCCTGCCCGACGACGTGGACGTGCTCGTCACCTCGCCCGGCTGGCGCCCCGACGCCCCGCTGCTGGCGCAGGCGGCCGCGCGCGGCGTACCCGTGTGGGGGGAGGTCGAGCTGGCGTGGCGCCTGCGCGACCTCAAGCGCCCCGCGCCGTGGGTCGCGGTCACCGGCACCAACGGCAAGACCACCACGGTGCAGATGCTCGACGCGATCCTGCGGGCGGCGGGCCTGCGCAGCGCCGCGGTCGGCAACGTCGGCCGCCCGGTCGTCGAGGCGGTGATGGACCCCGACGGGTACGACGTGCTCGCCGTCGAGCTCTCCAGCTTCCAGCTGCACTACACGCACTCGATGAGCGCCGAGTCGGCCGCCGTGCTCAACCTGGCGGAGGACCACCTCGACTGGTACCCCGACATGTCGGCGTACGCCGCGGACAAGGCCCGGATCTACGAGCAGGTCCAGCGGGCGTGCGTCTACAACGTCGCCGACCCCGCCACCGAGCAGATGGTGCGCGACGCCGACGTCGTCGAGGGGGCGCGGGCCGTCGGGTTCACCCTCGGCACCCCGTCCGTCGGCATGGTCGGGCTGGTCGAGGACATCCTGGCCGACCGCGCGTTCGTGACGGAGCGCGACACCAGCGCCGCCGAGCTCTGCACGATCGCCGACCTGGCCTCGCCCGCGCCGCACTTCGTCGCCAACGCGCTCGCCGCGGCCGCCCTGGCCCGCGCGCACGGGGTCTCCCAGCAGGCGGTGCGCGACGGCCTCCGCTCGTTCCGGCCCGACGGCCACCGCATCGCGGAGGTCGGCGAGGTCGCGGGCGTGCGCTACGTCGACGACTCGAAGGCCACGAACCCGCACGCCGCGCAGTCCTCGCTGCAGGCCTACGACCCGGTCGTTTGGGTGGCCGGCGGGCTCGCCAAGGGCGCCCGGTTCGACGACCTGGTGCAGGCGGTGCGGACCCGGCTGCGGGGGGCGGTCGTCTACGGCCGCGACCGCGACGTGATCGCCGACGCGCTCGCGCGACACGCGCCCGAGGTCCCGCTCATCGTGCTCGGCGACCAGGAGACTTCCACCGACGCCCCCATGGAGGCCGTCGTCGGGGCCGCCGCCCGGATCGCCGAGCCCGGCGACACCGTGCTGCTGGCCCCGGGCTGCGCCTCCATGGACATGTTCGCCAACTACGGCGCGCGGGGTGACGCGTTCGCGGCCGCCGTGCGGCGGCGCGGGCCGGCAGGACAGGCGGGACAGGCAGGACAAGGACGACAGGACGGCTGAGGCCGGCTGCTGACGGGAGGGAGAGCCGCGGTGACCACCACGCAGGAGCCTCCCGTCCGCCGGGGCCGCACGGGGGCGACCGCCGTCCCGGCGGAGCCCGCCGCCCGCGGCCGCCTCGCCTGGACCGAGCCGCTGCGCCGCTCCCTCGAGCGCCCGCTGACGTCGTACTACCTGCTGCTCGGCGCCTCGGCGCTGCTGCTCACCATCGGCCTCGTCATGGTGCTGAGCGCCTCGAGCGTCTACTCCTACCGCCTCACCGGCGACTCCTACGGCGTCGTGCGCCGCCAGCTCATGTGGGCGGCGATCGGCCTGGTGGTCGCGCTGGTGGTCGCGCGCCTGCCGATGCGGCTGGTACGGCGGGCGACCTGGCTGGCGCTGCCCGTCGTGCTCGTGCTGCTCGCGCTGACCCAGACGGGCCTGGGCGTGGAGGTGAACGGCAACACGAACTGGCTGGCGCTGGGGCCGGTGCAGATCCAGCCGTCCGAGCTGGCCAAGCTCACGATCGTGCTGTGGGCCGCGGACGTCTACGCCAACAAGGAGCGGGTGCTCGACCGCGTGCGCCACATGCTCGTGCCCGTCGTCCCGGTCGTCGGGCTGATCATCGTGCTGGTGCTGCTGCAGCGGGACCTCGGCACGGCGCTCGTGCTGCTCGCGATCCTGCTGGCCATGCTGTGGGTCGTGGGAGCGCCGCTGCGGTTCTTCGCCCTCGCCCTCTCCGTGGTCGCCGTGGGGGTCGTCGTCCTGGCCACCACGAGCGCGGAGCGCGTCAAGCGCATCACGAACTTCCTCGACCCCTTCGCCGACTTCCACGACGCCGGCTGGCAGCCCGCGCACGGGCTCTTCGCCCTCTCGTCCGGCGGACTCCTGGGCCAGGGGATCGGGGCCAGCCAGCAGAAGTGGGGCGACCTGCCCGAGGCCCACACCGACTTCATCTTCGCCGTGCTGGGCGAGGAGCTGGGCCTCGTGGGCACCTTGCTGGTGCTCGGCCTCTTCCTCACCATCGCGTTCGCCGCGATCCGGGTCGCGAGCACGACCGCCGACCCGTTCGTGCGCTACGCGGGCTTCGGCATCGTGGTGTGGCTGCTGGGCCAGGCGATGATCAACCTCGGCATGGTGCTCACGCTGCTGCCGGTCATCGGCATCCCGCTCCCGCTCGTCTCCTACGGTGGGTCCGCGCTGGTGCCGTCCCTCGTCGCCCTGGGCCTGCTCATCACGTTCGCCCGCCGCGAGCCGGGGGCGGCCGCGGCCCTCGAGGCGCGGCGCCGCGCCCGCTGAACGACCGATCTGCCGACCGGTCCGCCGAGACCCGGTGGATCCCCGAGAGCCCAGGAGGGCCCTGAGAATGCGTGTGCTCCTCGCCGGCGGCGGGACCGCCGGCCACACCTCCCCGCTGCTCGCCACCGCGGACGCGCTGCTGCGCCGCGACCCGGCGACGCAGGTGCTGTGCGTGGGCACCGCCCGGGGCCTGGAGACGCGGGTCGTGCCGGCCGCCGGCCACGAGCTCGCCCTCATCCCGCCGGTGCCGCTGCCGCGGCGTCCCGGCGCGGACCTCGCCCGGGTGCCGGGGCGCCTGCGGGCCGCGGTGCGGGAGGCGGGCGCGGTCATCGACCGCTTCGCGCCCGACGTGGTGGTCGGCTACGGCGGCTACGTCTCGATGCCCGTCTACCTCGCCGCCCGGCGCCGTCGGCTGCCGCTCGTCGTGCACGAGCAGAACGCGTTGCCCGGCATCGCCAACAAGGTCGGGGCCCGTGTCGCCGACCGGGTCGCCGTCAGCTTCCCCGACACCCCGCTGCCGCGGGCGACGTACGTCGGGCTGCCCATCCGCCGCATGGTGTCCACGCTCGACCGGGCGGCGCTGCGGGCCGAGGCGCGCGCGACCTTCGGCCTGCGCGCGGACCTGCCGGTGCTGCTGGTGACCGGCGGGTCGCAGGGCGCGCGGCGGCTCAACCAGTCGGTCGCCGCCTCGGCGGGCGCCCTGGGCGCCGCGGGCGTGCAGGTCCTGCACGTCGTGGGGCCGAAGGGCGAGGCCGACCCGGCCCGCGTCGACGGCGTGCCCTACGTGGTGGAGCACTTCGTCGAGCGGATGGACCTGGCCTACGCGAGCGCCGACCTCGTGCTGTGCCGCTCGGGCGCCTCGAGCGTCACCGAGGCGGCGGCCGTCGGCCTGCCGGCCGTCTTCGTCCCGCTGCCGATCGGCAACGGGGAGCAGGAGCTCAACGCGCGGCCGGTCGTGGACGCGGGCGGAGCCCTGCTGGTGGCCGACGGCGCGCTGACGCCGGAGTGGATCGGCGCCACCGTGCCGGGCCTCGCCAACGACGCCGAGCGGCTGGCGCGCATGGGCGCCGTGGCCGCGGGCCTGATCCCGCGCGACGCCGACGACCGCCTGGCCGACCTCGTCGCCGAGGCCGTGGCCGCGCCCCGTCGTGCCCGGGGAGGCCGACGATGAGGGTCCCCGTCCCCGACGACATCCTGCCGGTCGAGGAGCTGGGCGCCGTCCACTTCGTCGGCATCGGCGGCGCCGGCCTCTCGGCCATCGCGCGCATCATGCTGGCGCGCGGCGTGCGGGTCTCCGGCAGCGACGGCGCGCCGTCACCCGTGCTCGACGCGCTCGCCGCCGTGGGGGCCCGGGTGCACGTGGGCCACGCCACGGAGCAGGTCGGCGACGCCGACACGCTCGTCGTCTCCACGGCCGTGCGCGAGGACAACCCGGAGGTCGTGGCCGCCTACGAGCGCGGCCTGCGGGTGCTGCCGCGCTCGGCCGGCCTTGCCGCCGTCATGGCCGACCGCCGGGTGCTCGCGGTCGCCGGCACGCACGGGAAGACGACGACCACCTCGCTGCTCACCACCGCGCTCGTCGCGGCGGGCGCGGACCCGTCGTACGCCGTGGGGGGCGAGCTCGCGCAGACCGGCACGAACGCCCACGACGGCAGCAGCGACCTCTTCGTCGCCGAGGCCGACGAGAGCGACGGTGCGTTCCTCGTCTACACCCCCCACGTCGCGGTCGTGACGAACGTCGAGGCCGACCACCTCGACGTGTGGGGGAGCGAGGCGGCCTACCGCGCCGCCTTCGACGAGTTCCTCGGCCGCATCGAGCCCGGCGGCCTGCTCGTGGCCTGCGTCGACGACCCGGGCGCGGCGGCGCTGCTGGCCACGGCCCGTGAGCGCGGCATCCGCGCCGTCGGCGTGGGGGAGTCCGCCGACGCCGACCTCCGGGTGGAGGACGTGCGCTTCGCCGGCACGCGCTCGACGTTCACGCTGGTCCCGGCCGACGGGGGGAGCCACGCGGTGCGGGGCCCGGTGGGTCCCGTGGAGCTGCGCATCCCCGGACGCCACTACGTGCTCGACGCCGCGCTGGCGCTGACCACGGGCCTGCTGCTCGGCCACGACGCCGACGCGCTGGCGGAGGGGCTCGCCTCCTTCACCGGCACGCGCCGCCGGATGGAGGCCAAGGGCGAGGTGGCCGGCGTGCGCGTCTACGACAGCTACGCCCACCACCCGGTTGAGATCGCCGGAGACCTCCAGGCCGCCCGGTCGGTCGCGGGGGAGGGCCGGGTCGTGGTCGCCTTCCAGCCGCACCTGGTCTCGCGCACCCGCATCTTCGGCACGGCCATGGGCGAGGCGCTGGGCGCCGCCGACGAGGTCGTCGTCACCGACGTCTACCTGGCGCGGGAGGAGGCGGACCCGGACGTGACCGGTGGGCTCGTGGCGGGCGCGGTGCCGCTGCCCGCCGGGGCGGTGGCCCTCGTGCCCGCGCTCGGGGACGTCGCGGCCGAGCTGGTGCGCCGGGCGCGGCCCGGCGACGTCGTGCTCACCCTCGGCGCCGGCAGCATCACGACCGTCGGTCCGCAGGTGCTCGACCTGCTGCGGGCGGGCGCGACCCCGGGCTCGGCGTGAGCGACACCCGCCTGTTGTTCGAGCGCCGCCGCTGGCGCCGCCGGTGGTCGGTGTGGCGGTGGGTGGCGGTGGTCGGCAGCGTGCTGGCCGCCGCCGCGGCGCTCGTGTGGCTCGTGTTCTTCTCCTCGGTGCTGGCCGTGGCCGCGGTCGAGGTCGACGGCACCCGCGTGCTGACGGCGGACGAGGTGCGGGCCGCCGCGGACGTGCCCGAGGGACGCCCGTTGGCGCGCGTCGACCTCGACGCCATCAGCCGGCGCGTGGACGCGCTGGCGGCCGTGTCCCAGGTCGAGGTCACCCGCGCGTGGCCGGACGGGGTGCACATCGCGGTGACCGAGCGCGAGGTCGTCGCGGTCGTCGAGCGCGGCGCCAGCCTGCGCGGCGTGGACGCCGACGGCGTCGCGTTCCGCACGTACGACGAGGTGCCGCCCGACGTGCCCGTGGTCCAGCTCGACGCCGCCGCGGGGGACGAGGCCGTGCGCGAGGTGGCCCGCGTCGTCGGGGCCATGCCCGCGCAGACGGCGGCGCAGGTCGCGACCATCACGGCTGCGACCGTCGACGAGATCACGCTCGAGCTGCGCGACGGCGCCGTGGTCGTGTGGGGGAGCGCGGAGGAGTCCGCGGCCAAGGGCGAGGTGCTCGACGTGCTGCTGGCCCAGGGGCTCGACGTCGAGGAGTACGACGTCAGCGTGCCCAGCCGCCCGACCACCCGCTGAGGCGGGCGCGCCGCACGACACGCGCGACACGCGCGGCGTGCCTCCCGGATCCGGACGAGTGCCGACCCTACTGTCGTCAGCACGACGAGGTTGACATAACTATAACCCTCTACCTGAGGGTGACAGTTGAGACCTCGAGCAGGAACCGTCCACCAACCGAACGTGAGAGGCGAGGCCGCCGTGGCAGCAGCGCAGAACTACCTGGCCGTGATCAAGGTCGTCGGCATCGGCGGCGGCGGCGTCAACGCCGTCAACCGGATGATCGAGGTCGGGCTCAAGGGCGTCGAGTTCATCGCCATCAACACCGACGCGCAGGCGCTCCTCATGAGCGACGCGGACGTGAAGCTCGACATCGGCCGCGAGCTGACGCGTGGCCTGGGTGCCGGCGCGAACCCCGACGTGGGGGCCCGGGCCGCGGAGGACCACTCGGACGAGATCGAGGAGGTCATCAAGGGCGCCGACATGGTGTTCGTGACCGCCGGCGAGGGCGGCGGCACGGGCACGGGCGGCGCGCCCGTCGTGGCCCGCATCGCCCGCTCGCTCGGTGCGCTGACCATCGGTGTCGTCACCCGTCCCTTCATGTTCGAGGGCCGCCGTCGCGCGGGCTCGGCGGAGGAGGGCATCGCGGCGCTCCGCGAGGAGGTCGACACCCTCATCGTGATCCCCAACGACCGGCTGCTGTCGATCAGCGACCGCAACGTGTCGGTGCTCGACGCGTTCAAGCAGGCCGACCAGGTGCTGCTCCAGGGCGTCTCGGGCATCACGGACCTCATCACCACCCCGGGCCTCATCAACCTCGACTTCGCGGACGTGAAGTCCGTGATGGCCAACGCCGGCTCCGCGCTCATGGGCATCGGTTCCGCCCGGGGCGACGACCGCTCGGTCGCCGCCGCCGAGATGGCCGTCTCGTCCCCGCTGCTCGAGGCCTCCATCGACGGCGCCCACGGTGTGCTGCTCTCGATCTCCGGCGGCTCCGACCTCGGTCTGTTCGAGATCAACGAGGCCGCGGCGCTCGTGGCCGACGCGGTCCACCCCGAGGCCAACATCATCTTCGGTGCGACCATCGACGACGCGCTCGGCGACGAGGTCCGCGTGACCGTCATCGCCGCCGGGTTCGACGGCGGCGTGCCGAAGAAGCGCGAGGAGGGCGCGGCGCTCGGCCGTGGCCGCGACCAGGCCGCTCCGGCGCAGCAGGCCGCGGCGCAGCAGGCGGCCCCCGTCCAGCGGGCGCCGCACCAGCAGCCCGCCCAGCAGCCGCACCAGCAGCCCGCCCAGCAGCCCGCCCAGCCGCGGCAGCCGGCGTACGCCCAGGAGCCCCAGCGCGACCAGCGTCCGCTCCCGCCCCAGCCGAACGAGCGTCCGTCGGTGCCGGTCGGTGCCCCCCGCCCGGCCCAGCCGGCGCCCCAGGTCGACTTCGACGACGACCTGGACGTGCCCGACTTCCTGAAGTGAGCGGAGCGTCCGCAGCCGGTGTTCGTCTTCCGTGAGCGCGTCGGGCGGGTCGAGGTGGCCTTCACCTCGGCCCGCCACGACGCGCGCCCGCTCAACCTCGCGCTGCCGGGCACCCCGCCCGCGGCGGCGGTGAGCGACGTGCGGGCCGACCTCGAGGCGGTGCGCACCGAGCTCGGCGCCCGCTCCGTCCGGGGCATGCGGCAGGTCCACGGCGCGACCGTGGCGGTCGCTGCCGGGGCGCTCGACGCGGCCGGCGAGCCTCCCGAGGCCGACGGCATCGTGACCACGGAGCCGGGCGTCGCCCTGCTCGTGCGGGTCGCCGACTGCGTCCCGGTGCTGCTGGCCGATCCGGCCGGCGGTGCCGTCGCCGCGGCGCACGCCGGGCGCGAGGGCGTGCGCGCCGGGGTCGTGACCGCGACGGTGGCCGCCCTGCGGGCCGCCGGGGCGGACGAGGTCCGGGCCTGGGTGGGTCCGCACGTGTGCGGGCGGTGCTACGAGGTCCCCGCCGCGCTGCGCGACGAGGTCGCCCGGGCGGTCCCGGCCGCGGCGGCGACGACGTCGTGGGGCACGCCGGCGCTCGACCTCGGGGCAGCGGTACGGGCGCAGCTCACCGCCGCGGGCGTCGACGAGGTCACCGAGCTCGGCGCGTGCACGATGGAGGACGCCGAGCTGTGGTCCCACCGGCGCGACGGTGCGGCGGCGGGCCGCCTCGCCGGCCTCGTGCAGGTGGTCGCGTGAGTGCGGAGGGCCGGGAGGCCGAGCTCGCCGCCGCTCTGGCGGCGGTGCGCGCGCGGGTCGTCGCGGCCACCCGCGCGGCCGGCCGCGACGACGAGGTGGAGCTCGTCGTCGTCACCAAGTTCTTCCCCGCCTCCGACGTGCGGCTGCTCGCCGGGCTCGGGGTGGGCGCCGTCGGCGAGAACCGCCACCAGGAGGCGGCGGCGAAGGCGGCCGAGACCGCGGACCTGGGGCTGCGCTGGCACTTCATCGGCGGCCTGCAGAGCAACAAGGCGGCGGCGGTGGCGGCGTACGCCGACGTCGTCGAGTCCCTCGACCGTCCCAAGCTGCTCGCCCCGCTCGCGCGCGGGCGGGCCGAGCGGGACGTCGCCGGTCCCCTCGACTGCCTCGTGCAGGTGAGCCTCGACCCGCCCGGCGCCGAGCACCGCGCGGGCTGCCCGCCGGAGCAGGTGGCGGAGCTGTGCGACGCCGTCGCCGGCACCGACGGGCTGCGCCTGGCGGGTCTCATGGCGGTGGCGCCGCTGGGCGAGGACCCGGCGGCGGCGTTCGCCCGGCTCGCCGACCAGGCGGCCCGCGTCCGGGCCGAGCACCCCGGCGCGACGGTGCTCTCGGCCGGCATGAGCGGCGACCTCGAGGAGGCCGTCGCGGCGGGGGCGACACACGTGCGTGTCGGTAGCGCGGTCCTCGGAGCGAGGCCCCGTGTCCAGTAGTGTCCGATCCAACCGAGCGCGCCCCCGTGGTGTGCCACAACTCCTGAGGAAGTCAGCATGAGCGGCGCGATGCGCAAGATCGGCGAGTACCTCGGTCTGCTCGAGGACCCGGGGTACGACGAGTACGACGAGGCCGAGGGCCACACCGGCGAGCGGGACGTCCGGGACGAGCGCGACCACCGGGACCAGCGGGACCACCGTGACCACTCCGACGAGCGCGAGGAGCGCCCCGTGCGTCGGCGTCCGGTGGAGGCCGCCCCGGCCCCCGTCGCCGACCTCGCCGAGCGCCGTCGCGCCCAGGTGGCGGCCGCGCCCGTCAGCCAGGTCGCCGAGCTGTCGCGGATCATCACGCTGCACCCGCGCACCTACAACGAGGCCCGCACCGTGGGGGAGAACTTCCGCGACGGCATCCCGGTGATCATGAACCTCTCGGAGATGGACGACAGCGACGCGAAGCGGCTCGTGGACTTCGCCGCCGGCCTGGTCTTCGCCACGCGTGGCACCATCGAGCGCGTGACGAACAAGGTCTTCCTGCTCTCGCCCCCGAACGTGACGGTCGCCGCCGAGGACAAGGCGCGCATCGTCAGCGGCGGCTTCTTCAACCAGAGCTGACGCGGGGCGTTGACCGCGAACGTCATCGGGCAGGTCGTCGAGCTCGTCCTGTTCGTCTTCATCAGCATGCTGTGGATCCGCTTCGTGGTCGACTGGGTGCAGGTCTTCGCCCGGTCGTGGGAGCCCAAGGGCGTCGTGCTCGTGGTCCTCGAGGTCGTCTACTCCGTGACGGACCCCCCGATCAAGGCGCTGCGCAAGGTCATCCCGCCGCTGCGCCTGGGCGGGGTGGCGCTCGACCTCAGCTTCCTGATCGTCCTGGTCGCCAGCATGCTGCTGCTCCAGGTGAACCGTGCGACGCTGCTGAGCGCCTGACCCTCCCCGGCGGTCGAGTGACCCGTGGGGGAGTTGAGGCGCTAGTGTTGCGCCGAGACGTGTATTGCAAGCCGACGAGATGAATGGGTGTGGTCATGCCACTGACGCCTGAGGACGTGAGCAACAAGCGCTTCACTCCTGTCCGGCTCCGCGAGGGCTACGACATGGGTGAGGTCGACCAGTTCCTCGACGAGGTCGAGGCCGAGCTGGCCCGTCTCACCAAGGAGAACGAGGACCTGCGCGCCAAGCTCAGCGCCGCGCAGTCGGGTGCTCCCGCTCCCGCGCCGGTGTTCGAGAAGGCGCCCGAGCCGACGCCGGCCCCCGCGCCGGTCCCGGCCCCCACGCCGGCCCCCGCCCCGGCGCCCGCGCCCGTGGTGGCGGCTGCCGCCCCCTCCGCCGGCGTCGAGACGATCCGCGTCGAGACGGTCCCGCAGGCCTCCAACGCCGCGGCCCGCCTCCTCGAGATCGCGACGCGCAACGCCGACGAGCTGGTCGACGAGGCCAAGGACGAGGCCGACCGCATCATCGGTGAGGCCCGCACCAAGGCCGAGCGCCTCGAGGGCGAGGCCAAGACGAAGGCCGACCGCATGGAGGCCGACGCCCGCACCCGCTCGCAGATGCTCGACACCGAGACCGCCGAGCGTCGCCAGCAGATGTTCGGCGACCTGGAGCGCGAGCGCGACAAGCTCAACGGCGAGGTGGAGCGCCTGCGCTCCTTCGAGCGGGAGTACCGCTCGCGCCTGAAGACCTACTTCTCGCAGCAGCTCGAGGCCCTCGGGGGCGGCGGCGACGCCGCGCCCGTGAGCGACAGCTCGGCCGCCCCGAAGCGGCTGCGCTCGATCCTCGGCGACGACGAGGCCTGAGCGCTCACCACCTCGACGGCACGCGCGGCCGGCCACCCCTCCCGGGGTGGCCGGCCGTTCGGCGTCCCGGGACGGTTGAGCGGTGCGGGGCAGGCGGCTAGGGTCCTCGCACGCCGACGGCACGTCGCCTCGGACACCGACTCGGAGGAGCACGTGGTGAACGAGGAGACGACGACCGACACCGGCCTGCGGGAGATCGACCCCGCCGCCCTCCCGGTCGCCGAGGGCGACGAGCCCTGGACGCGGGCGGAGGTCGACGAGGTGGTCGCCGAGCTGCAGGAGCACGCGGCGACCCTGCGCGCCCGCATCGAGGCGCAGGAGGCCGAGCTCGCCGGGCTGTTCGCCGACGCGGGCGACGGCGCCGGCCCCGACGCGGCCGACCTCGGCGCCTCGACCTTCGAGCGCGACCACGAGCTCAGCCTCGTGAGCACGGAGCGCACCGCGCTGGAGCAGGTCGAGCGGGCCCTCGCACGCATCGGGGAGGGCCGCCTCGGGGTGTGCGCCTCGTGCGGCGGACCGATCGGCAAGATGCGGGTGATGGCTTTCCCGCGTGCCACACTGTGCGTGTCATGCAAGCAGCGCGAGGAGCGTCGCTGAGCCACGGCTCGGGCGACCCGGACCGTCCCCCGTCCTCCCCGGCGTCTCGTCGGCGTCGCACCTGGACGGCGTTCCTGCTGGTGGCCCTCGCGGCGTACGCCGTCGACCTGACGACGAAGGAGCTCGCGCTCCGCCACCTCGCCGACGGCCCCGTCGCGCTGGTCGACGACCTGCTCGTGCTGCGCCTGGTGTTCAACCCCGGCGCCGCCTTCAGCCTCGGCACCGGGGCGACCCCGGTGCTCACCGTCGTGGCCATCGTCGCGACGATCGCGGTGCTCGTCGCGAGCCGCCGCCTCGGCAGCGCCCTGTGGGCCGTCGCCCTCGGTCTCCTCCTGGCGGGGGTGACCGGCAACCTCACCGACCGCCTGCTGCGCGACCCCGGGCCGTTCCACGGGCACGTCGTCGACATGATCGCGCTGCCGAGCTGGCCCGTCTTCAACGTGGCCGACATGTGCATCAACGTGGCCGCGGCCCTCATCGTGGTGCAGGCCTTCCGCGGCGTGAGGGTCGACGGCGGGCGCGTCGATGACGACCGGGCGGACAGCACCCCCGAGGCCGACCAGCCGGCCGGGGAGGACCCGCGGTGAACGCCGACCTCCGCGTGGTGCTCGTCCCCGAGGGGATGGCCGGCGAGCGCGTCGACGCCGCCATGGCCCGCATGTTCGGCGTGAGCCGGTCGCGGGCGGCCGAGCTGATCGCCGAGGGCAACGTCGCGCTGGACGGCGGCCCGGTCGCCAAGTCCGACCGCGTCGTGGCGGGTGCGTTGCTGGAGGTGACCATCCCGTCGGTGGTCGACCCGCTCGAGATCGTGCCGGAGATCGTCGAGGGCATCGGGATCATCCACGACGACGACGACATCGTGGTGATCGACAAGCCGGTCGGTGTCGCCGTCCACCCCTCGCCGGGGTGGCGGGGCCCGACCGTGGTCGGTCACCTCGTGGGCGCGGGCTTCCGCATCGCCACGAGCGGGGCCTCCGAGCGCCAGGGCATCGTGCAGCGTCTCGACGTCGGCACCTCGGGCGTCATGGTGGTCTGCAAGTCGGAGACGGCGTACTCGCGGTTGAAGAACGCCTTCCGCAACCGCGAGGTCGACAAGACCTACCACGCGCTCGTGCAGGGGCACCCCGACCCGCACACGGGCACGGTCGACGCCCCCATCGGCCGCCACCCGCGCTCGGACTGGAAGTTCGCCGTCATGGCCGACGGGCGCGCGAGCGTGACCCACTACGAGACGCTCGAGGCCCACCGCTTCGCGAGCCTCCTGCAGGTCCACCTCGAGACCGGCCGCACCCACCAGATCCGCGTCCACATGTCGGCCCTCAAGCACCCGTGCGTCGGTGACCTGACGTACGGCGCAGACCCGACGCTGGCGCGCCGCGTCGGGCTGGAGCGCCAGTGGCTGCACGCCGTGCGGCTCGGCTTCGTGCACCCGGGCTCGGGGGAGTACGTGACGTACGACTCGGGCTACCCCGACGACCTCGCGCACGCGCTCGAGGTCGTGCGCGACAGCGACTGACCCGGCCTCGACCCGACCCTCCACCCGGCCCGCCACCCGACCCGCCGCGGCGTCCGCGACGCGACGGGTGTCGGTGCCCGACGGCACGATGAGGGGCGCCGGCGTCGCGTAGGCTGACCTCCTTCCCCGCGCACCGCCCGCACCACCCGTCTGTCCTGCTGCACCGTCCTCGAGGAGCGCGCTGAACTCCATGGCCGCCGGATCTTCCGACTCGTTCGTCCACCTCCACGTCCACACGGAGTACTCGATGCTCGACGGGGCGTCGCTGCTCGACGGGCTGTTCTCGCGGGTGGTGGAGCTGGGCATGCCGGCCATCGCGATGACCGACCACGGGAACCTGCACGGCGCCTACGACTTCTGGTCGAAGGCCCGCAAGCACGGGGTCAACCCGATCATCGGCATCGAGGCGTACCTGACGCCCCAGACCCACCGCAGCGAGCGGCGCCGGGTGCGCTGGGGCAAGGGCGGCACGGCCGAGGAGGGCGGCGACGACGTCGCGGGCGGCGGCGCCTACACCCACATGACGATGTGGGCCTCGAGCACCGAGGGCATGCACAACCTGTTCCGGCTCTCCTCGCGCTCGAGCCTGGAGGGGTACTACTACAAGCCGCGCGCCGACCGCGAGCTGCTGCAGACCTACGGCAAGGGCCTCATCGCCACGACCGGCTGCCCGTCGGGCGAGGTGCAGACCCGCCTCCGGCTGGGGCAGTACGACGAGGCGCGCCGCTCGGCGGCCGAGTTCCAGGAGATCTTCGGCAAGGAGAACTTCTTCCTCGAGCTGATGGACCACGACATCAGCATCGAGAAGCGCGTGCGCGACGACCTGCTGCGCCTGGGCAAGGAGCTGGGCATCCCGCCGGTCGCCACCAACGACTCGCACTACAACAACCCGGGCGACGCCGAGGCCCACGACGCCCTGGTGTGCGTCGCCTCCGGCAAGCGCCTGGCCGACCCGAACCGCCTGAAGTTCGACGGCGGGGGCTACTACATCAAGTCCGCGGCGGAGATGCGTGAGCTGTGGGCCGACCGCTTCGGCATGCCCGAGGCGTGCGACAACACCCTCGCGATCGCCGAGCGCTGCTCGGTGGACTTCACCGAGTCCACCGGCGGCTACATGGCGCGCGCCGACGTGCCGGCGGGGGAGAGCGAGGACTCCTGGTTCCGCAAGGAGGTCTGGCGCGGCATCGAGAGCCGCTACCCCGGTGAGGCGCTGACCGCCGAGGTGCGCGACCGCGTCGAGATGGAGCTGTCGGTCGTGGCGGCCAAGGGCTACTGCGGCTACTTCCTGGTGGTGGCCGACTTCATCCAGTGGGCCAAGGCGAACGGCATCCGGGTCGGCCCCGGCCGTGGTTCCGGCGCGGGCTCGATCGCGGCGTACGCGCTGCGGATCACCGACCTGTGCCCGCTGGAGCACGGCCTCATCTTCGAGCGGTTCCTCAACCCCGAGCGCCCCTCGATGCCCGACTTCGACATCGACTTCGACGAGCGTCGGCGCACCGAGGTCATCCAGTACGTCTCGGAGAAGTACGGCAGCGACCGCGTCGCCTACATCGCCACCTTCGGCCGCATCAAGGCCAAGCAGGCGATCAAGGACGCCGCGCGCGTGCTCGACTACGGCTTCGCCGTCTCCGACCGCATCACCAAGGCGCTGCCGCCCGACATCATGGGCAAGGGTGTGCCGCTCAAGGAGCTCTTCAACGAGGGCCACAAGCGCTACAACGACGGCGGCGAGTTCCGCGCCCTGCACGCCAGCGACCACGACGTGCGCACCATCTACGAGACGGCGGTCGGCCTCGAGGGCCAGATCCGCCAGTGGGGCGTGCACGCCGCCGGCGTCATCATGTCGAGCGAGCCGCTCGTCGACATCGTGCCGATCATGAAGCGCGAGCAGGACGGCGCGATCATCACGCAGTTCGACTACCCGATGTGCGAGTCGCTCGGGCTGGTCAAGATGGACTTCCTCGGCCTGCGCAACCTCACGGTGCTCGACGACGCGCTGAAGAACATCGAGATGAACCGCGGCGAGACGGTCGTGCTCGAGGACCTGCCGTTCGACGACCCCGCGACGTACGACCTGCTCTCGCGCGGCGACACCCTGGGCGTGTTCCAGCTCGACGGCGGGCCCATGCGGGCGCTGCTGCGCAGCATGAAGCCGGACAAGTTCGCCGACATCTCCGCCGTCGGCGCGCTCTACCGTCCGGGCCCGATGGGCGCGGACTCCCACAACAAGTACGCGCGGCGCAAGAACGGCCGCGAGCCCATCGACCCGATCCACCCCGAGCTCGAGAAGCCCCTCGAGACGGTGCTCGGCGAGACCTACGGCCTGATCGTCTACCAGGAGCAGGTCATGGAGATCGCCCAGGTCCTGGCGGGCTTCAGCCTCGGACAGGCTGACAACCTGCGCCGCGCCATGGGCAAGAAGAAGAAGGAGGAGCTCGACAAGCAGTACGCCGGGTTCCAGGCCGGCATGCTCGAGCGCGGGTACTCCCAGCAGTCCATCACGGCCCTGTGGGAGATCCTGCTGCCCTTCTCCGACTACGCGTTCAACAAGGCCCACTCCGCGGCGTACGGCGTGGTGTCGTACTGGACGGCGTACCTCAAGGCGAACTACCCGGCCGAGTACATGGCGGCCTTGCTGACCTCGGTGAAGGACGACAAGGACAAGTCGGCCATCTACCTCAACGAGTGCCGCCGCATGCGCATCCAGGTGCTCCCGCCCGACGTCAACGAGTCCGCGCACAACTTCACCCCGGTCGGCACCGACATCCGCTTCGGCCTCACCGCGATCCGCAACGTGGGCGCGAACGTGGTCGAGCAGGTCGTGGGCGCGCGCGAGGAGAAGGGCCGGTTCACGGACTTCAACGACTTCATGGCGAAGGTCCCGATCGGCGCCTGCAACAAGCGGGTCATCGAGTCGCTGGTCAAGGCGGGCGCCTTCGACGACATGAAGCACAAGCGGCGCGCGCTGGTCGCGGTGCACGAGATGGCGGTCGACCAGTACGTCGACATCAAGAAGAACGAGGCCATCGGGCAGGACTCGCTGTTCGGCGGCCTCGACGACGTGGACGACGGCGGCGGCTCGTTCGGCGTCAGCGTCGCGCTGCCCGACATCGACGAGTGGGACAAGATGACGCTGCTGGGCCACGAGCGCGAGATGCTCGGCCTCTACGTCTCCGACCACCCGCTGCTCGGCCTCGAGCACGTGCTCTCCCAGGGCACCGACGCGACCGTCGGTCAGCTGCTGCTCGACGAGGAGCGCCCGCACGGCTCCCGCGTCACCGTGAGCGGCCTGGTCACCTCGGTGCAGCGCAAGATCACGAAGAAGGGCGACGCCTGGGCGACGATCACGCTCGAGGACCTCGAGGGCGGCATCGAGGTGCTGTTCTTCCCCAGCAGCTACCAGCTGGTTGCCCAGCACCTCGTGCCGGACTCGATCATCCGGGTCTCGGGCGCGCTGTCGAAGGACAAGGAGCAGCCGGAGATCCGCGGGCAGGAGGTCACGCTCCCCGACCTCGCGGAGGGACCCGGCGGGCCGGTGGTGCTGACCCTGCCGTCGACCCGGTGCACCCCCACGGTGGTGACGCAGCTGCGCGACGTGCTGGCCACCCACCCCGGGATGTCCGAGGTGCACCTGCGGCTGCTGACGCGGCAGTCGACCACGCTGCTGCGCATCGACGACCGGCTGCGCGTCACGCCCAGCCCGGCCCTGTTCGCCGACCTCAAGCAGCTGCTCGGGCCCGGGTGCCTCGGCGGGGCGGAGTCGCGTGGCTGAGCGGGTGCTGCCGACGCCCCCCTCGCCCGGTGCCGCGGCTGACCCGATGACGACCGTCCGTGACGTCCTGCGGGTGGTGCGGCTGTTCGCGGAGGTGGCGGTGGTCGCCGCGCTCCTGTGGAGCTGGTGGTGGCGCCCGTCCACCGGGTTCGCCGCGAACGGCGACTTCTTCTGGGACCCCCGCAGCATCGAGGGCTCGATCACGGGCACGGCGTCGTACCTGGTCGTCGCCTCCGCCGCCGGCTTCCTGACCGGCGCCGTGGTGGCCGTGCGCCACCTCGCCCGACCGTGGGTCGCGCTCGGGGCGACGGGCCTCGCTGCGGCCGCGGCGGGGGTGCTGACGGGGTGGATCGGCCACCTGCTCGGCCCGGAGGACCCGGTCGAGGTGGCGGCCCGCAGCGCCGACGGGTCCCGTGTGGCCATCGACCTGCAGGTGGAGGGGATCGGCGCGTACGCCGCGATGCCCGCGGCCGCGCTCAGCGCCGTCGCACTCGTGCTGCTGCTCTGGCCCCGCCGGGGCGACTAGTCTCCTGGCCGGGCGGCGAGGGTGCCGCCGCACCACGAGACGAGGGGACGCGGACGTGACGCAGCCATCGGGGGACCAGCAGGCGTACCCGCCGCCGTACGAGCCGCCGCACCGGGGACCGCGCCGGCGCCGGGCGCGCACCGCGGTGGTGCTCGGCGCGGCGGGCGTGCTGGGGGTGGTCGCGATCGGCGGGGGAGCGGCGGCCTACCAGGCCTACTACGCGACCGGCGACCAGCCGTCGCAGGCGCTGCCGGCCGACACGCTGGCCTACCTGAGCGTCGACCTCGACCCGAGCGGTCGGCAGAAGCTCGAAGCGCTCGAGGTGCTCGAGCGCTTCCCCGGCTTCGGTGAGTTCTCCGACGAGGTCGGGCTCGACCGCGACGACGTCCGCCGCACGCTCTTCGACCAGATCGTCGACGCGACTCCTTGCGCGGACCTCGACTTCGACGACGACATCGACCCGTGGCTCGGCGGGCGCTTCGCGGCGGCGGTCGTGCCCGACGACACCTCGCCCAACGTGCCGGAGCTCGGCGGCGACGTCGTGTTCGTGGCCGAGGTCTCCGACGCCGCGGCGGCGTCCGACGGCATGGAGCGGATCGCGGACTGCGGCGGCGAGGACGAGGTCGGCTGGGCCGCCGAGGGCTCGTGGCTCGTGGTGAGCGACACCTCCGACGCCGCCGAGCGGGTGCTCGACGGGGCGGGCGAGGCCTCCCTCGCGGACGACGCGGCGTACGGGCGGTGGACCGACGCGGCGGGCGGCGCGGGCATCCTCAACGTCTTCGTGGGGTCCGGTGCGGCCGACCAGCTCGTCGAGGCCCTCGACGGCGACCTCGACGACGCGATCGGCGACGAGCTGGGGCTGGCGATCGGCGAGGCCGACCGCGAGGCCGTCCGCACCGCCGCCGAGGACTTCGAGGGCGCCGCCCTCGCCGCGCGCTTCGCCGACGGGGGCCTCGAGGTCGTGGGCGCCACGCAGGCGCGGCTCGGCGCGGAGGACGGGGAGCGCCCGGCGCTGACCGCCGGGACCGCGGGCGACCTCGCGGCCTCGCTGCCGGACACCACGGGGGCGGCGCTCGCGGTGGGCCTGGTGCCCTACTGGTACGAGGCGCTGCTCGCGAACCTGGTCGACGGTGGCCTGGCCTCCGAGGACGTCGAGGCGGGCGTCGCCGCGGTGGAGGACGAGACCGGGCTGCGGCTGCCGGACGACCTGCGGACGCTGCTCGGCGAGGGCGTCGCGCTCGCGGTCGACGGGGAACGGGCCGACCTCGACACGCTGGAGGGCTCCGAGGGACCGCAGGACCTGCCGCTCGCGGCGAAGGTGCTGGGCACCGATGCCGACGAGGTGCGGGACGTGCTGGACGACCTCCTCGAGGCGTCCGGTGCACCCGACGAGGTCGACGTCGCGGTGGAGGGCGGCGACGGGGGGAGCGTGGCGCTCGGCTTCGACGACGACGTGGTCGCCGACGTCGCGGAGGAGGGCGGCCTGGGCGGCACCGACGTGTTCGAGGACGTCGTGCCCGAGACCGACGACGTGCACGCCCTGCTGTTCCTGGACCTGCGGGCCGGCGACGGCTGGCTCGAGGACCTCGCGCGCGACCTGGGCGACGACGAGCTCGCCGACAACGTGGCGCCGCTGTCGGCCGTCGGGCTCTCGGTGCGGGTCGACGACGACGTGGCGCGCACCGTCCTGCGGATCACGACGGACGACTGACGGGCGCCACGACCGCGCCGCCGCCGGCCAGGGCCACCAGGTCGGCGGGGCGGAGCTCGACGTCGACGCCGCGGCGACCCGCGGAGCAGAAGACGCTCGCGTGGGTGAGGGCCGTGTCGTCGACGACGGTGCGCAGGGCGCGGCGCTGGCCGAGCGGCGAGATGCCGCCGACGACGTAGCCGGTGGCCCGCTGCGCATCGGCCACGTCGGCCATCCGGGCGCGGCGGCCGCCGAGCGCGGCGGCCGCCGCCTTGAGGTCGAGCATCCCGGCGACCGGCACCACGCCGACGCACAGCTCGCCGTCGACGTCGAGCACGAGGGTCTTCAGCACCCGGTCGGGGGACAGGCCCAGCGCGGCCGCGGCCTCCTCGCCGTACGACGTGCTCGCGGGGTCGTGCTCGTAGGGGTGCACCACGTGCCAGGCGCCGGCCGCGACCAGGGCGGCGATCGCCGGGGTCGCCGCGGCCTGCCGCTCGCCGCGGGCGTCGCGCTTCCTCGCCACCGTCCTCGCCGCCGCGCTCAGTTGGGGGAGAAGCCGGTGCGGTTGAGCTGCATCGCCGGGAGCGACGGGATGACGTTGATGGCGCGCAGCTCGGCCTCGAACAGGTCGGCGAGGAGCAGGTAGCGCTCCTCCGGGTCGTCGGTCTCGAGCAGCCGCTGGCGGTCCGACAGGGGCAGTGGCGCCACCGCCGACATCGCCCACGAGCGGAAGACCACGTCGTTCGGCAGCACCCCGGCGACGACGTTGCCGCCGAGCTCGGAGACGACCGCCTGGTGGGCGGCGAAGAGCGCGCCGGTGCGCTCGACGACCGCGGGGTCCACGGTCGGCGGGCGCTCGGGCTCGGGGAGCACCTGCACCTCGCCGACGGGGAAGGTGCCGCTGGTGTCGAGACGGTCGAGCCGCAGGCGGTCGCGGCACACGGCGACGACGTCGAACGTGCCGTCCTCGTGGGTCTGCACCTGGGTCAGCTGCAGGCGGCAGCCGACGCGGTGCAGCGACTGGCTGCCGCGGTCGCCGACCTCATAGCCCTCGCGGATCGCGACGGAGCCGAAGAGGCGGCGCGCGGGGTCGGGCTCGCGCAGCAGGTGGTGCACCAGCGCGCGGTAGCGGTCCTCGAAGACGCGCAGCGGGACGGTGAGGCCGGGGAACACCACCGAGCCCAGCGGGAACATGGGCAGGCGCGTCGTGCCGGCGTCCCCGGGCTGGTCGTCCTGCGCGTCGGCCACGTCCTCGACCCTAGCGCCCGCGTGGCGGCCGCGATGCCGGGCCGCCCCGGGCCCCGGCCTAGAATCGGGCCCATGACCACCACCGCTCCGGCCCCGCGGCTGCGCCGCACCGACCTGCGCGGAGCGACCCCCGGATCCCTCGACTACCGGGCGGTCGTGCCGCGTGCCGACTTCGACGTCGAGGCGGCCGTGCCGGCGGTCCACGCCATCGTCGAGGCCGTGCGCGAGCGCGGTGTCGACGCCGTCCTCGAGCTCGGCGCCCGCTTCGACGGCGTCGAGCTGACCGACGTCCGCGTCCCCGTGGGAGCCGCGCAGGCGGCCCTCGAGGCGCTCGACCCCGCGATCCGCGCCGGGCTGGAGGAGTCGATCCGCCGCCTGCGCACCACCTCCGCGGCCGAGCTGGAGCGCGATGCGGTGACCGACCTTGCGCCGGGCGCCCGGGTCACGCACCGCAAGGTGCCCGTCGGCCGGGTGGGGCTCTACGTGCCGGGCGGCCTCGCTCCGCTGGTGTCGAGCGTCCTGATGAACGTCGTGCCGGCCCAGGTGGCCGGCGTCGGCTCCATCGCGCTGGCGAGCCCGCCGCAGAAGGCGTTCGGCGGCTCGGTGCACCCGACGATCCTGGCGGCCTGCGCGCTGCTCGGCGTCGAGGAGGTCTACGCGGTGGGCGGGGCCCAGGCGATCGCCATGTTCGCTCACGGCGCCGGCCCCTGCGCGCGGGTCGACCTCGTCGCGGGCCCCGGCAACATCTACGTCGCGGCCGCCAAGCGGCTCGTGCGGGGGCTGGTCGGCATCGACTCCGAGGCCGGGCCCACCGAGATCGCGATCCTCGCCGACGACACCGCCGACCCGGCGTACGTCGCCGCCGACCTGCTGAGCCAGGCCGAGCACGACCCGCTCGCCGGCGCGGTGCTCGTCACGCCGAGCGAGACGCTCGCCGACGACGTGGACGCCGAGCTGGAGAAGCAGGTCGCCGCCACCCGCCACGTCGAGCGCGTGCGCACCAGCCTCGCCGGGCGGCAGTCCGGGATCGTGCTCGTCGACGACGTCGACCAGGGCATCGAGGTGGTGGACGCCTACGCGGCCGAGCACCTCGAGATCCACACCGCCGACGCGGCCGCCGTGGCGGCGCGGGTGCGCAACGCCGGCGCGATCTTCGTCGGTCCGCACGCCCCGGTCAGCCTGGGCGACTACTGCGCCGGGTCGAACCACGTGCTGCCCACCGGCGGCTGCGCCTGCCACTCCTCGGGCCTGTCGGTGCGGGCGTTCACGAAGTCGGTGCACGTCGTGGAGTACACGCGGGAGGGCCTGGCCGACGTGGCCGACCACGTCGTGACCCTCGCCGAGGCCGAGGACCTCCCCGGTCACGGCGCCGCCGTCCGGGTGCGCTTCTCGTGAGCGCGGGCCCCGGGAGCACGGGCAGCACGGGGAGCACGGGAGCGGGCTGGCTGCCGCTGCGCGAGGAGCTGCGGGGGATCGAGCCGTACGGCGCGCCCCAGCTCGACGTCCCCGTCCAGCTCAACGTCAACGAGAACCCCTACGGGCCCTCCGAGGCGTGCGTCGCGGACATCGCGGCGGGCGTCGCCGCGGCGGCCCGCACCCTGAACCGCTACCCCGACCGGGAGTTCACGGCGCTGCGCGAGGCGCTCGCGGCCTACCTCTCCCGGGACGTCGCGGCCGGCCAGGCGCCGATCGCGGCCGAGCAGGTGTGGGCGGCCAACGGGTCGAACGAGGTCATGCTGCAGCTGCTGCAGGCCTTCGGCGGGCCGGGACGCACCGCGGTGAGCTTCGCCCCGACGTACTCGATGTACCCGGAGTACGCGCGGGACACGGGCACGACGTGGGTGGCCGGCCATCGGGCCGAGGACTTCTCGCTCGACCTCGACGCGGCCCGCGACCTGGTCGCCGAGCACGGCCCGAGCGTCGTGCTGCTGCCGAGCCCGAACAACCCGACCGGCACCGCGCTGCCGCCGGAGGCCGTGGACGCGCTGTGCGCCGCGGTCGCCGAGCACGGCAACGGGGGGCGCGGCGGGATCGTCGTGGTGGACGAGGCGTACGGCGAGTTCCGCCGCGCCGGCACGCCGAGCGCGCTCGAGCAGCTGCCGACCCACCGCAACCTCGTCGTGACGCGCACGATGAGCAAGGCGTTCGCGGGCGCCGGGCTCCGGCTGGGCTACCTGGCCGCCGACCCGGCCATCACGGACGCGATCCGGGTGGTGCGCCTGCCCTACCACCTCTCGTCCACGACGCAGGCGACGGCGCTCGCGGCGCTGCGCCACGCGCCCGAGCTGCTCGGGCAGGTCGACGCGCTGCGTGCCGAGCGCGACGTGCTCGTGGTGTGGCTGCGCGAGCAGGGCCACGACGTGGCCGACTCGGACGCCAACTTCGTGCTCTTCGGCCGGTTCGCGGACCGGCGCGCCGTCTGGCAGGGTCTGCTGGACCGCGGGGTGCTGATCCGCGAGACCGGCCCGGAGGGCTGGCTGCGGGTCTCGGTCGGCACCCCGGAGGAGATGGCCGCGTTCCGCGACGCCCTCGTGATCGTCACCAAGGAGGACCAGTGAGCACCCCCCAGGCCGACCGCGCCCCGCGCACCGCCCGGCTCGAGCGCACGACCAGCGAGTCGCGCATCCTCGTCGACCTCGACGTGGACGGCACCGGCCGGCACGAGATCTCGACCGGGGTCGGCTTCTACGACCACATGCTCACCGCGTTCGCCCGCCACGCGCTCGTCGACCTGACCGTGCGTGCCGAGGGCGACACGTGGATCGACGCCCACCACACGGTGGAGGACACCGCGATCGTGCTGGGCCAGGCGATCCGCCAGGCGCTGGGCGACAAGAAGGGCACGCGGCGCTTCGGTGACGCGACGGTGCCGCTCGACGAGGCGCTCGTGCAGGCCGTCGTCGACATCTCGGGCCGCCCGTACTGCGTGCACACCGGCGAGCCCGAGGGCCAGCAGTACGTGCAGCTCGGCGGCTCCGGCGTGTCCTACCTGGGGTCGCTGACCAAGCACGTCTTCGAGACCATCGCCTTCCACGGCCACCTCGCGCTGCACGTGCGGGTGCTCGCCGGGCGCGAGCCGCACCACATCGTCGAGACGCAGTTCAAGGCGTTCGCCCGGGCGTTCCGCGACGCGGTCGCGCTCGACCCGCGCGAGACCGGCGTGCCGTCCACGAAGGGCACGCTGTGAGCGGTGGCGACCGGCCGCACGTCGTCGTCCTCGACTACGGCTCGGGCAACCTGCGCTCCGCCGTGCGCGCCGTCGAGCGCGCGGGCGCCGAGGTCGAGCTGACCTCCGACAAGCAGGCGGCGCTGGACGCCGACGGCCTGCTCGTGCCGGGCGTCGGCGCCTTCGCGGCATGCATGGAGGGCCTGCGCGCCGTCAAGGGCGACGAGATCATCGGGCGCCGCCTCGCCGGCGGACGCCCCGTGATGGGCATCTGCGTGGGCATGCAGATCCTCTTCGGCCGCGGCATCGAGCACGGCGTCGAGACCGTCGGCTGCGACGAGTGGCCGGGCACGATCGAGCGGCTCGAGGCGCCGGTGGTGCCTCACATGGGCTGGAACACGGTCGAGGTGCCCGAGGGGTCGCGGCTGTTCGCCGGGCTCGAGGACGAGCGGTTCTACTTCGTGCACTCGTACGCCGCGCGCCGCTGGGAGCTCGAGACCAACGACCGCACCCGGGCGCCCCTCGTCACCTGGGCCACCCACGGCGGCGACCGCTTCGTCGCGGCCGTCGAGAACGGTCCGCTCTGGGCCACCCAGTTCCACCCCGAGAAGTCGGGCGACGCCGGCGCGGCGCTGCTGCGCAACTGGGTCGCCACGCTCTGAGGCGCAGCGGGCCCGCCCGCCGCAGCCGCTCCGCCGTACCACCCCGTTCCACTGCAGCACCGCACCCCGCACCAGCGCATCCCGCGAGAAAGGCAGGCCGTCGTGCCCGCGTCGTACCTCGAGCTCCTCCCCGCCGTCGACATCAAGGGCGGCCAGGCCGTGCAGCTGGTGCAGGGGGTCGACGGCTCCGAGAAGCGGTTCGGCGACCCCGTCGAGGCCGCGCTGCGCTGGCAGCGGGCCGGCGCGGAGTGGATCCACCTCGTCGATCTCGACGCCGCGTTCGGCGTCGGCACCAACCGCGAGCTGCAGGCCGAGATCGTCGGTCGGCTGGACATCAAGGTGGAGATGAGCGGCGGGATTCGCGACGACGAGTCGCTGGAGGCCGCCATGGCCACCGGCTGCCGCCGGGTCAACATCGGCACCGCCGCGCTGGAGCAGCCCGAGTGGTGCGCGCGGGCGATCGCGACGTACGGCGACCGCGTCGCCGTCGGCCTCGACGTGCGCGGCCGCACGCTGGCCGCGCGCGGCTGGACGCGGGAGGGCGGGGACCTGTACGAGACGCTCGCGCGGCTCGACGGCGAGGGCTGTGCGCGCTACGTCGTCACCGACGTCAACAAGGACGGCATGCTCGCCGGGCCCAACCTGCAGCTGCTGCGCGACGTCTGCGCGGCGACCGACAAGCCGGTCGTGGCCTCGGGCGGTGTCACCACCCTCGACGACATCCGCGCGCTGACCGAGCTCGTGCCGCTGGGCGTCGAGGGTGCGATCGCCGGCACCGCGCTCTACGAGGGCCGGTTCACCATCGAGGACGCGCTCGAGCTGACGCGGGGTGCCGCGGGCGCCGCGGGTGCTGCGGGGGAGCAGGCGTGAGCCTGGCCGTCCGCGTCATCCCGTGCCTCGACGTCGACGGCGGCCGGGTCGTCAAGGGCATCAACTTCCAGGAGCTGCGCGACGCCGGTGACCCGGTCGAGCTGGCCCGCACGTACGACGCCGAGGGCGCCGACGAGCTGACGTTCCTCGACATCTCGGCCTCCCACGAGGGGCGGGCCACGACGCTGGAGATCGTGTCGGCGACCGCCGAGCAGGTCTTCATCCCGCTCACCGTCGGCGGCGGCATCTCGAGCGTCGAGGACGTCGACCGGCTGCTGCGCGCCGGGGCCGACAAGATCGCGGTCAACACGGCGGCCATCCGCCGGCCCGAGCTGATCGCGGAGATCGCGGACCGTTTCGGCAACCAGGTGCTCGTGCTCTCCGTCGACGCCCGCCGTGCGGCGAGCGGCACCGACTCCGGCTTCGAGGTCACCACGCACGGCGGCCGGCGCTCCGCCGGTCTCGACGCCGTCGCGTGGGCGGCTCGGGCCAGCGAGCTCGGCGCGGGGGAGATCCTGCTCAACGCCATGGACGCCGACGGCACCCAGGACGGCTTCGACCTCGAGCTGCTCCGAGCCGTGCGGGAAGTCGTCACCGTGCCCGTCATCGCCTCCGGCGGCGCCGGCGCGGTCGAGCACTTCGCGCCCGCCGTCGACGCCGGCGCCGACGCCGTGCTCGCCGCCACCGTCTTCCACTTCGGCACGCTGCGCATCGGCGACGTCAAGGGCGCGCTCGGCGACGCGGGGCACCCCGTCCGCTAGGCGGGTCACACCAGGCTCGGTCGCGGTCCCTGCCTGTCGCGGTAGGAGCGGTAGTCGAGGGCTATCGCTCCTACCGCGACCGGCAAGCGGGCCCCTGCGGGCACGTCGGGGCCGGGCGCGCCGGGGTAGCGGACGCCCGCTGGTACGGCGGTGGTCGAGGTCGCCGCTCCGGCGGCCCTCGAAACCACGTCCGGGCGCGCCGGTGGTGGGGTGGCGCGGTGGTTGAGGTGGCCGCCCCAGCGGCCCTCGAAACCACGTCCGGGCGCGCCGGTGGCCCCGCCAGGTGGTGCTGGGTGGCGGGGTCGGCGCTGGTGGCGGTGCTAGTCGAGTGGTGTGGTGCCGGTGGGGTCGACGGCGTAGCGGAGCCCGTGGGGGCTGGTCCAGAGGTAGGTGCCGTGGGGGTCGCGGTGGTAGCGCCATCGGCGGTCGGGCGGATCTGCGCTGGTTGGACTGGAGTCCGGTGGGCTCGCCCCTGACAGCGACGGATGGGTCTTGGCCCTGTGTTCGCCTCGGCAGAGCGGCGCGAGGTTGGCGGTCGAGGTCTGGCCGGCGCCTGGCGCTGCGTTCGAGCGGTAGGGGTGGGTGTGGTCGAGGTCGAGCCCGCGTGCTGGTCGTCCGCAGTAGGGGAAGGCGCAGGTGGGTCGGTCGAGGCGGACGCGTTCGGCGATGCGGTCGGGGATCTCGTAGGCGTCGACCGCGACGTGCTCGCTGAGGTCGATGACGGGCTTGACGGTGATCTTCGTGCCGGGCGTGCGGCACCAGTCGCGGACCTGGTCGGCGGTGATGAGGGTGCGGGTGTTCTCGAGGCGGGCGAGGTCGATGCCGGTGTGGCCGGTGGCCGGGTCGATGCCGGGCCCGTCATCGCTGCGGTGCGAGGCGAGCGCGGCGTCGCTGAGGTGGACGTAGAGCACGACCTGCCGCGCGGATGTCCGGGTCGAGCCGATCGGCGCCTCGCCGCCGTCGACTGCGGTGGCGCCGTAGAGGTCGAGGGTGGTCTGGCGCCGGGCGAGCTCGCCGAGGGCCATGGAGCGGCGGACGTCGAGGTCGGCGTCGCAGCCGGCGGCGGCGAGGTCGGCCGCGACGCGCTGGACGGCGTTGTTCAGGTCGAGGGCGTCGGCGATGTCGAGGGTGCCGTGGACGGGGACGACGCCGGTCCAGGGTGAGGCGGTGTCGATGGGGGTGGTCTCGATGGTGAAGTAGCGGCCGGCGTCGGCGTCTGCGCGGTCGAGGTCGGCGTTCTCGGGGTCGAAACGCGCTATGGCCTCGGCGACCAAGCGTTCGACGGTCGGCATGGTGGCGCGGTGCGCGACCGGGGCCAGGTTGCGGTCCACGAAGTCCGCGGCCCCGGCCGTGAGAGTGCGGGTGAGGGCGGCGATCTTCCGGGCCCGCCACACCGGGAGTGCGCGCTTCTGCGTCGCCGGGTCGGCGCCCGCGGCGACGCGGGCGTAGAGGCGGGGGAGGCGGTGGCGCAGCTCGATGGCGTCCCCGACCAGGGGTCGGCCGGAGGTGACGGAGCGGCCCAGCGCTGCGGAGATCTCGTACAAGCAGAACTCCGAGACCAGCGGTGCGCCGGGGCCACCGAGCTCGAGGAACCGATCCCCGCCGGGGACCGCGGTGGGGTCTTCGGTCCAGAGCCCGAGCGGGCCGATGGGGTCGCCGACCGTGCCGTCGGTGTGGGCGTCGGCCCAGTCGGCGACCGCGACGAACGTGGCAACCTCGGCGGCCATCTGTGCCGAAGCAGCTGCGCGGGCGGAGGCGAGCAGCGCTGTCGCGTCGGGGGCCGCGGGGGCCTCGACGACGGCGGTGCTCGGGTGGTTCATACGGACAACGGTAGGGGTGGGCACCGACATTCTCCGGTCCAGGCACGGGGCCTGGGGAAGAAAGATCTGAGGGATCCTGAGGTGCCCGGATCGGGGCCGCCCGGGACCACGGTCGTGGTTTCGAGGGCCGCTGGGGCGGCCACCTCAACCATCGGTCCGGTCGGCCGCGTCGACTCGTGGTCTCGAGGGCCGCTGGGGCGGCCACCTCAACCACCGGTCCGGTCGGCCGCGTCGACTCGTGGTTTCGAGGGCCGCTGGGGCGGCCACCTCAACCACCGGTCCGGTCGCGCGCGTCGACTCGTGGTTTCGAGGGCCGCTGGGGCGGCCACCTCAACCACCGGTCCGGCCGCGCGCGTCGACTCGTGGTCTCGAGGGCCGCTGGGGCGGCCACCTCAACCACCGAAGGGGGCCGCTGGGGCGGCCACCTCGACCACCGGATCGGCCGGCCGCGTAGCCGGGCTCGGCCGCGGCCCGGCGCGCGCGCCCACCGCGGTGCGAGCTACAACCCCAGGTCCGCGATGCGCAGGCGGCGCACGGCGAGGTCGGGGCCGGTGACCTCGACGCCGTCGACCTGCTCGCGCCCGAGCAGGAAGAGCACGAGCTCGGAGGGGCGTCCGGTGACGACGGCGGGACCGTCGCCGCGCCGTACGGTCGCGCGTCGTCCCGACCGGGCGTCGACCGCGACGACCGGGGCGCCGACCTTGCGGGTGGTGACCACGGCGATGGGCCGCAGCATCCGCCAGAGCTCGTCCTCGGCGGCGTCGCCGAGGTCGCGGGGCGCCCAGCCGGGCTGGGCGCGGCGCAGGTCCTCGTGGTGCACGAAGAGCTCGACGGTGTTGGCGAGGCGGTCCAGCGGTGGCACGGCGGCCCAGCTCAGCACCGGGCGGCGCAGCTGGTCGGCGAGCAGCGGCAGGTCGGCGCGCGCCCACCGCCGCTCGGCCCGCCGGGCGAGGCCGGACAGCGGCGGGACGAACCCCGCGGCCTGCGCCAGCGGGCTCCGCTCGCGCATCAGCAGGTGCACGACGAGGTCCTTCACCGTCCAGTCGCCGCACAACGTGGGGGCGTCCGCCCCGAGCGTGGGGGCGAGGTCGGCGATCGCGGCGCGCTCCGCGCGGGCCAGGGTGCGGGCCGGGGAGGGGGACGTCGTGGGCACGGTCCGACCCTACGCGGCGCGGCCAGCCGCTCCGGGCGCTACGACCGGCACGGGAGCGCCGACGGGAAGGCCTCGGCGTACGAGCGCAGCGTGCCCCACGGCGTCGTCACGCCCTCGGCGGCGAGCATCGCCCGCACGACGGCCCGCGTGACGCAGCCGGCAGCCGCCTCGAGGAGGGCGTGGAACTGCAACGGGTACGTCGCGGGGTCGGGCGCCGCGGCCCCGGGCGGGGCGGTGGACAGCGCGAACAGGGTGTCGCCGTCGAACATCGAGTGCACGGGCAGCACCGCCCGCGCCAGGCCGTCGTGGGCCACGCCCGCCACCTTCGCGGCCGCCGCCTTCGTGAGCGGCAGGTCCGTCGCCACGACGCCGATCGTCGTCGCCAGCGGGGCGGGCCGGTCGGCCTCGAGCGCGGCGGCGAGGTCGTGCGCCGCGGCCAGCTCGGCGGCGTCCGGTCGCACCAGCCCGCCCGGGGCGTGGGGGACGAGGTCCTCGGGCAGGCAGTGCGGCGCGCCGTACAGCTCGCCCGTGGCGGGGTCGACGCACGAGCCGACCGCGTTGACCGCGACCAGCGCGCCGACCCGCACACCGCCGGGCAGCACCAGCGACGCGCTCCCGATGCCGCCCCGCAGGCCCCCGGCCCGCGCGCCCGTGCCCGCCCCGACGGACCCCAGCACGTCGTCGGGCCCGGACGTGGCGACGGCGTCGTGCGCGGCGGCCCCGAGTGCGGCGTCGGGGTGGTTGCGGAACACCCCGCCCCGCCCCAGGTCGAACAGGATCGCCGCCGGCACGATCGGCACGACGTCACCGGGCCCGGTGCCCATCGGGAACCCCACGCCGGTGTCCAGCAACCGCCCCACGACCCCGTCGACCGCGGCCAGGCCCATTGCCGAGCCGCCGCCGAGCACGATGGCGTGCACGCGCTCCACGAGGTTGCGCGGGTCCAGCAGGTCGGTCTCCCGGGTCCCCGGCCCGCCGCCGCGCACGTCGACGCCCGCGACCGCCCCGTGGGCGGGCGGGAGCACCACGGTGGTGCCGGTCAGCCACCCCGGGTCGGTGCGCTGCGCGTGCCCCACCCGGATGCCCGGCACGTCCAGGATCGTGTTCGTCGGACCCGGCACGGGCGCGGCGGGCCGGTCGGGGCGGGGGGCGGCCACGGCTCAGATCCGGTCGAGCGCCGCGACGAGCGGGTCGAGGCCGAGCGAGCCGAGGTCGAGCGCCGCGCGGTGGAACGCCTTGAGGTCGAACGCGTCGCCGTGGCGGCGCCGCGCCGCGGCCCGCGCCTCCAGCCAGGTGCGCTCGCCGACCTTGTACGCCGGGGCCTGCCCCGGCCAGCCGAGGTAGCGGTCCACCTCGAAGCGCAGCGTCGCGTCGTCGTCGCGCGAGTGCTGACGCATGAAGGCGTAGCCGAGCTCCGGCGTCCACCGCTCGCCGGGGTGGAACCCGAAGGGGTTGTCGGCGGGCACCTCGAGCTCGAGGTGCATGCCGATGTCCACGACCACGCGGGCGGCGCGGAAGCCCTGGCCGTCGAGCATGCCGAGGCGATCGGCCGGGTCCTCGAGGTAGCCCAGCTCGTCCATCAGCCGCTCGGCGTACAGCGCCCAGCCCTCGCCGTGGCCCGGCACCCAGCACATCGTGCGCTGCCAGCGGTTGAGCAGCTCGGCCCGGTACGCCGTCTGCCCGACCTGCAGGTGGTGGCCGGGCACGCCCTCGTGGAACACGGTCGTGGTCTCGCGCCACGGGTGGAACGTGTCGATGCCCTCGGGCACCGACCACCACATGCGGCCGGGGCGGCTGAAGTCCTCGCTCGGACCCGAGTAGTAGATGCCGCCGTCGTTGGTGGGGGCGAGGCAGCACTCGATGCGTCGCACCGGCTCGGGGATGTCGAAGTGCACGTCGGCGAGCTCGGCGACGGCGCGGTCGGCGAGCTGCTGCATCCACGCGCGGAACTCCTCGCGGCCCTCGATCCGGCGCGCGGGGTCGGCGTCGAGGTGGGCGACGGCCACGTCGATCGCGTCGGGCCCGGTCGCCTCCGGGGTGATGCGGGCGGCGGTCGCGCGCATGTCGTCCTCGATGCGGGCCAGCTCCGCCCAGCCCCAGGCGTAGGTCTCCTCGAGGTCGACCGTGGAGCCGAGGTGCATCCGCGACGCCAGCGCGTAGTGCTCGCGGCCGACCGCCTCGGTGCGGCGCCCGCGCGGCTCCATCTCGTCGGAGAGGAACAGGCCGAGGTCGGCCATCGCCCGCGTGGCCGCGACGGCGCTGCGCTCGAGATCGCCGGCCATCGCGCCCGGCACCGTGCCGTCGGCCACGCCGCGCGCCACGAGGTCGACGAAGACGCTGCCCGAGCCGGTCTGGCCGGTCCAGCGCTCCAGCTGGGTGGCCACCGCGGCGTACTGCCGCGCAGCGCTCACCCGCCCCCGGGCGGCTTCCTCGGCGAGAGTCACGCGCAGGCCCGCCAGGGCGCCGGGCACGGCGGCCAGCCGGGAGCCGATCGCCTCCCAGTCCTCGGCCGTCGCCGTCGGCATCAGGTCGAACGCGCCGCGCAGCTCGTGGATCGGGGAGGTGATGACGTTGATCTCGCTGCGGGCGTAGCCCGCTTCGTCGTACTCGATCGCCAGCCGCGTGCGCTCGAGGAACGCCTCCCGCGCGACCGCCTCGCGCTCGTCCACCGGCTCGGCCGCGACGACGTCCCGCACGGCGGCCCGCGCGAGCTCGAGGCGCGCGTCGTACCCCTCGGGGGAGTAGTCGGTCAGCTCGTGGTCGTGGCCCGCCACGCCCAACTCCGTGGCCGCCACGGGATCGAGGGCCGCGTGCTCCGCGACGTAGGTGGTGGTGCGCTCGTCGACCGTTCTGCTCATGGCGCCCCACCCTAGGTGCAGGGCGCCGACTACGATCCGTCCTCATGGGCAGGGGTTCCTCGGGTGACGACCCGGCCGACGACACGCCGGGTGCGGCACCGGCCGGGCGGACGCCTCCCCGGCTGAGCGGCCACCGCCACCTGCCGGGCCACGTGCGGCGCCAGGAGGTGCCGCCGGTGCCGACCCCGCGGGGTGCCCGTGGGCCCTCCCGCGACGAGGTGGAGGCGGCGGCCCGGGAGCAGCGCCGTCGGCGCCGCCGCTGGTGGGGCGCCGGCGCCGGCCTCGCCGTGGTGGCCGCGACCGTCGTCGGCTTCACCCTCAGCGAGGGTCCGATCTCCCGCAGCCTGCCGTGGAGCGACCCCCAGGGCGCG
Source organism: Nocardioides sp. ChNu-99 (assembly GCF_029493445.1). NCBI lineage: Bacteria > Bacillati > Actinomycetota > Actinomycetes > Propionibacteriales > Nocardioidaceae > Nocardioides > Nocardioides sp. ChNu-99. The sequence goes on from NZ_JAHWBL010000026.1 coordinate 45,048, forward strand.
AACCCGTTCGCTGACCGCGGCCTCTACACCTGGCCCGACGCGCAGGCCGCGGTGGCCGCCGACACGGTCGAGGCCCAGGGCCGCGCCGACGACGCCGCCACGCTGCGGCGTCTCGCCGACGTGCCGACGGCCATCTGGCTGACCCCCGAGGCCCACGGGCGCGGCGAGGTCGGCGACCACGTGCGCCGGATCGTCGCCGACGCCGCGGACGCCGACGAGGTCGCCGTCTTCGTCGTGTACGGCGTGACCGACCGCGACTGCACCGGCCAGCTCTCCGCGGGCGGGCTGCCGCCGGAGGAGTACGCGGCCTGGGTCGGGGAGATCGCCTCCGCCCTCGGCACCGGCGACGGCGCCGCCGCCGCCGTGCTCGAGCCCGACGGGCTCGCCGCGACCTTCGAGTGCGGCAACACCGACCAGCGGGTCGAGCTGCTCGCCGGCGCGCTGGGCAGCCTCGTGGACGCGGGGGTCCCGACGTACGTCGACGCCGGCCACTCCGACTGGCGCCCCGTCGACGAGATGGCCGACCTGCTGCGCCGGGTCGGCGTCGAGAAGGCGCGGGGCTTCGCCACCAACGTGGCGGGCTACCAGGCCGACGCCGACGAGACGCCGTACGCCGAGGCGTTGAGCTCCCGGCTCGGCGGCGCGCACTACGTCACGGACTCCGGGCGCAACGGCGCCCCGTCGACCTCGGAGTGGTGCAACCCCGACGCGCGGCTCCTGGGCGACGAGCCCGCCGCGGTCGACGACGGCTCGGCCCGGGACGCCCACCTGTGGGTCAAGCCGCCGGGGGAGAGCGACGGCACCTGCAACGGTGGGCCCGACGCAGGAGTGTTCTGGGTCGAGCGGGCGCTCTCGATGGCCGCCGCGAGCGGGTGGTGACGGACGCCACGGTCACGGTCCGGCGGGCCCGCCGGACCGGGTGATTTGCGGGGATCTTGCCCCCGGCTTTCGCCCGTACGGCGCGTCCTGGCCGCGGGACGTTGCTAGCCTGAGCCGGTGGAACAGCGCGCATCGCGACGGGTCGCCGTCATCGTCGAGGACGACCCGGACGTCGGCGACCTCCTCGACCTCGTCCTGACGCAGAGCGGGTACGTGACGCACGTCACCCGCAACGGCGTCGACGGCCTGGCGGCGGTCCGGGAGCACGACCCCGTGCTGACGACCCTCGACGTCTCGATGCCCGGCATGGACGGCTTCGCCGTGGCCCGCCGCATCCGCGAGTTCAGCTCCACCTACCTCATCATGATCACTGCGCTCAGCGACGAGATCGACGTCGTGATGGGCCTCGAGGCCGGCGCCGACGACTACCTGGTGAAGCCGTTCCGCCCCCGCGAGCTCCGCGCCCGCGCCGAGTCGATGCTGCGGCGCCCGCGCGCCCGCAACGAGGGCACGGACGAGGAGGACGGGCACGGCCTCGCCGAGCCGGCCGCCGTGCCTGCCGCGACCGAGCCCGAGCGCGAGCCCACCGGCTGGGCGGTCGACATCCGTCGCGAGTTCAGCCAGGGCAACCGCGCCACCATCGGCCCGGCCCCGACGACCCCGGCCACCCCGGCCCCTCGGCACGCCGCGCCGCAGCCGGAGCAGCCCGCGCCCGCCCAGCCCGTGCCCGCCCAGCCGGCGGTGCCGCAGACCGCGGCGCACTCGACGTACGACCAGGTCGCGCACGACCAGGGGCTGCAGCAGCAGGCGCCGTACCAGCAGCCCGCCCACCAGCACCAGCCGGCGCAGCCGGTCTACCAGCAGCCGGTGCAGCCCGCCCACGAGCAGCCCGTCCAGCAGCCGGCTCAGCAGCCCGTCTACGCCCCGCCGGTGCAGCAGGCCGTCCCGCAGCCGGTCGCGACCCAGCCCGTCGCGTCGTACGCGGCCGACCCGCTCCCGGCCTCGGGCCTGACCCCCGCCTCGTCGATGGCGGCGGGCAACGACCAGCAGGTCGTGGGGGGCGACGGGTGGGTGCGGCACAACGGCCTGTCCCTCAACCCGACCTCGCGCGCGGTGCTCGTCGAGGGTCGCGGCGTCGACGTGACGAAGGTCGAGTTCGACCTCCTGGCCTCGCTGATGTCCACGGGCCGGCGGGTGCGCTCGAAGGCCGACCTGGTGCTGACGATGCGCGGCCAGGACTACGTGACGGCGTACTTCGTCAACGAGGCCGACAAGCGCACCGTCGAGGCCCACATCGAGGACCTGCGGCGCAAGCTCGGCGACGACGGCGCCGTCCCCCGGTGGATCGAGCCCGTCCGCGGCGTCGGCTACCGCATGGCGCCCGGCACCTGACGACGCGTGCCCACGAGCACGAGAGGCCCCCCGGCATCGCCGGGGGGCCTCCGTCGTCTCGCGGCGTCGTCTCGCAGCGTCGTCTCGCAGCGTCGTCTCCCGGCCGCGGCCGGGGTCGGGCGCTCAGTTGGCGTTGACGGGGATCTCCTGGGCCTGGGTCTCCTCGTCGGAGGCGAAGATCGCGATGGGCACGACCTGCGTGATGGTCTCCTGCACGTAGCGGTTCGAGCCCGCGCTGGTCTCGATGTTGACCGTCGCGGAGAACGTGAGCTCCACGCCGATGGTGGCCAGGTCGGTGGCCACGATCTCCTGGTTGCGCAGCTCGAACGCGCCCTTCGGCGAGGTGACGAGCATCCCGTAGTCGCCGTACGTCACCGGCTCGGGGTCGAGCGTGACGGTCTGCGCCTGCGCGTCGAGGGTGTACGGCGTCTCGGCCGCGCCGCCGTCGGAGCGCTTCGTCGTGGACGTCACCTGCATGCGGCCCAGCCACACCTTGCGCTTGGTCTCGTACGGGTCGCGCAGGTCGCGGGCGAGGTCGTAGGCCTGGAACGTGAAGGAGAAGAACTTCGAGCCGCGCGGGTACCACTCGTTCGTCCGTGGCGTCGACTTCGTCGGGTAGAGCGTGTACACGAAGTCGAGGTTGTCGCCGACCGTGATGTGCGACTGGAACGTGCCGTCCCGGGTGAACTGCGAGTCGTAGAACTCGCCGGTCGCGGCGCTCGTGGCCGTCGCGGTGGGCTGCGCCTCGTCGTCGCTGCCGGTCAGGTCCTCGACGAGGGAGCAGGAGGACAGCAGCAGGCTGAGGAGCAGGCCGCCGAGCGCGAGGGGCAGGGCGCGGCGGGTACGGCGGGCACGGGAGGCGGGCATGGTCTCTTCCGGTCGGCGGGTGGGGCGGGTCGGGCGGGCGGTGCGCGCAGCGCTCACGCCTTGTAGCCCTTGTAGCGGCGCAGCAGCTTGGTCGACATCCAGCCGGTCTGCAGGATCGTGATGATGCCGAGGATGGGCCAGCCGAACGACAGCACGTCGGACTTGGCGTCGATCGGCAGCTGCAGCCAGATGGCCGCCATGACGGCGACGATGACGGCCAGCACCGCGAGGGGGGCCAGGTAGGCCTGGCCCGAGCCGCGCTCGGCCTTGGCCTGAGCGGCCCAGTTGTCGGTCTGCGCGCGAGAGGCGAACTTGGTCCAGGCGCGCAGGAAGTGCCCGATCCGGATCCACATGTAGACCTCGGCGGGCGCCAGCAGCAATGCGAACAGGTAGTCCCGGCGGTTCGCGTAGTACATCGAGCGGGCCACGCGGAAGTTGAGCAGGATGGCGGCCATCGGCGGGATGACCCACCAGGGGGAGAAGACGAACGCGTCGATCGACAGCGAGCCCAGGAGCAGCAGCAGGAAGAGCAGCCGGGTCGTGATGTTGATGACCATCGAGATGTGCTCGAACCACCGCAGCCGCAGGTTCGGGTGCAGGGGCTGCCCCGGGGTGTCGCCGCGCTGGCCGGGCCACATCAGGTCGATGGCGCCGAAGTTCCACTTCACCTGCTGCGCGTCGAGCGAGCGCAGCGTGGTCATGCCGCCCACGTGGGCGCGGGCGGCGGCCGAGATCTTCGTGAGGTAGCCGGCGCTCTTGATCTGCAGCGAGAGCAGCGAGTCCTCCACCTCGGAGTCGTTGACCCACGGCGTGCGCTGGTGGCTGTCCTCGAGCACCTCGCGCAGGGCGTGGGTGGAGAAGATGGAGAACTGGCCGCCCAGCACCGCCATGTTGCGCCCGCGCAGGAGGTTCTGCATGTTGAAGGCGGCGAACTGGGCACGCTGGCCGGCGATGAGGAACTTCGACATCAGGCCGTCGAGCGCCGAGTCGTCGATGCTGTAGATGGCCGAGATGCCGCCGATGCGGTCGTCGCTCGCAATCTCGTTGACCAGCTCCTCGACCGCGTCGGGCTCCGGGGTGGTGTCGCCGTCGACGCCGAGGAGGTAGTCGTAGCCCTCGACGAGCGAGTAGCCGTAGTTGAGCGCGCCGACCTTCTTGTCCGGGTTCTTGCCGATGTCGTGGACGAAGATCTCGGTCATCTGCTCGCCGTTGCGCGTCTGGCGCACGTGCTCGCCGGCGTAGTAGCCCGCCACCTCGACGGTGTCGTCGGTGGTGTTGTTGACGATGACGTGGATGACGTCCGGCAGGCGGGTCTGGGCCAGCAACGCGTCGAGCACGCCGCCGATCGTCTCGCCCTCGTTGTAGGCCGGGATGACCGCGCCGATGGTGGGGCGGTAGGTGGGCAGCTCCTCGACGCCGTGCAGGAACTCGTCGGCGTACGCCGCCATGCCGGGGTCCGGCACGCGCACGTACTGGTTCTGCGAGGTGTCGCCGCGCGCGGAGGGGCGTCCGGAGAGCTCGGGGCCGGGGAGGGTCACGCCCGTATCCTGCCGCCCCCTGCTCGGGTCCGTCCCGGTGAGCGCCGAACTTCTGCTCAGTTTTCCGTCAAACGGACCGGTGCGGCCCGTGGGACCCGTCAGCGCGGCAGGGCGGAGGAGCGCCAGGCGCCCGCGCCGGCCGCCGGCGTGGACCGGAGCAGGCGGCGCGGGGCCGACCACTCCGGCGTACGACGGGGGGCCGGCGCCGGCGCGCCCCCCAGCGAGGAGAGCACCGCGACGATCGCGGCGACCTCCTCGGGGGTGGCGTCGGGGTTGACGACCCGCAGCAGCGGCGCGCTCACAGCGGGATGTTCCCGTGCTTCTTGGGCGGCAGCGTCTCGCGCTTGGTGCGCAGCAGGCGCAGGGCCCTGACGATCTCGCCGCGGGTCTCGTGGGGGCTGATGACGGCGTCGACGTACCCGCGCTCGGCCGCGACGTACGGGTTCGCGAGGTGCTTGTCGTACTCGTCGACGAGCTCGGCGCGGGTGGCGTCGGCGGTGCCGGCCTCCGTGGCCTCGGCGATCTCCTTGCGGTACAGGATGTTGACCGCGCCCTGGGCGCCCATGACGGCGATCTGGGCGGTCGGCCACGCCAGGTTGATGTCGGCGCCGAGGTGCTTGGAGCCCATGACGTCGTAGGCGCCGCCGTACGCCTTGCGGGTGATGATCGTGACCAGCGGCACCGTGGCCTCGGCGTAGGCGTAGATGAGCTTCGCGCCGCGGCGGATGATGCCGTTGTACTCCTGGTCGGTGCCGGGCAGGAAGCCGGGCACGTCCACGAACGTCAGCACGGGGATGTTGAAGGCGTCGCAGGTGCGCACGAAGCGCGCGGCCTTCTCGGAGGCGTCGATGTCGAGCGTGCCGGCGAACTGCATCGGCTGGTTGGCGACGACGCCGACGCTGCGGCCCTCGACGCGGGCGTAGCCGACGACCAGGTTCGGCGCGAAGAGCGGCTGGACCTCGAGGAACTCCTGGTCGTCCACCACCGCCTCGACGACCTCGCGGATGTCGTAGGGCTGGTTCGGGCTGTCCGGGATGATGGCGTCGAGCGAGCGGTCGAGGTCGGTGACCTCGAGGTCGGCGACGTCGTCGAAGACCGGCGGCTCGTCCAGGTTGTTCTGCGGCAGGTAGGACAGCAGCGTCTTGACGAACTCGAGCGCGTCCTCCTCGTCGGCCCCCATGTAGTGGGCGTTGCCCGACCGCGTGTTGTGGGTGCGCGCGCCGCCCAGCTCCTCGATCGTCACGTCCTCGCCGGTCACCGTCTTGATGACGTCGGGGCCGGTGATGAACATGGCGGAGGTCTGGTCGACCATCACGGTGAAGTCGGTGACGGCGGGGGAGTAGACGTGGCCGCCGGCGCAGTTGCCCATGATGAGGCTGATCTGCGGGATGACGCCCGAGGCGTGCACGTTGCGGCGGAAGATCTCGCCGTACAGGCCCAGGGAGACCACGCCCTCCTGGATGCGGGCGCCGGCGCCCTCGTTGATGCCGATGATGGGGCAGCCGGTCTTCATCGCCAGGTCCATGACCTTGGTGATCTTCTCGCCGTACACCTCGCCGAGCGAGCCGCCGAAGACCGTGAAGTCCTGCGAGAAGACGCAGACCTGGCGACCGTCGATCGTGCCGTAGCCGGTCACGACGCCGTCGCCGTAGGGCCGCCGCTTCTCGAGGCCGAAGGCGACCGAGCGGTGGCGGGCCAGCTCGTCGAGCTCGACGAAGCTGCCCTCGTCGAAGAGCTGCTCGATGCGCTCGCGGGCCGTCTGGCGGCCGCGGGCGTGCTGCTTCTCGACCGCCTTGGCCGAGCCGGCGTGCACGGCCTCGTCGAGCCGGCGCTCGAGGTCGGCCAGCTTGCCGGCGGTCGTCGTCACGTCGATCTCGTCGGGCACGTCCGTGCCCTCGCCCACCTGTGCGCTCATGGGCGGCAATGTAGCGTCCCGCGCCGACGCCGGACGCAGGGGTCTTGCGTACCGGACAACGGGTACCCCGTCCCATCCCGTGATCCGGGACACCGGCCGCGCCTCAGGCGTAGAGCCAGCGCGCCGCCCGCTCGCGCAGCGCGCGGTAGCGCGGCGACGCCCCCGCCCGCAGGTGCTCGACCGGCACCTGCGGGTCCACGTCGGTCACCGCCTCCGTCAGGTACGGCGTGCCCCGCCGCCGTGCGACCGGCCGGGTCAGCGCCCGGCGCCACGCCGGGGGGCCGACACGAGCGGGCCAGGGCGCGGGGGCGCGGCCGCGCCCGAGCGCGACGAGCTCCCGGGCGATCGTCGTCGCGCCGTCGGGGGTCTCGAGGCCCGCGCACACCGCGGTGAGCTCCCGCCGTACCGCGGGGTCGAGGAGCCGGTCGAGGGCACCGGTGAGGTCGGACTCGTCCGTGCTCGCCAGCGCCGCGCCCCGCGCGACGACCCCGCGGGTGCGGGCCACCTGGTCGTCGGTCTCGTGGGCGGTGCTCGGCACCAGCAGCGTGGGCAGGCCGACGGCGAGGTGCTCGTGCACGGCGTTGTAGCCGGCGGCGCCGACCGCGGCGTCGAAGGCCGCGAGGTAGCGCGCCAGGGGGTAGGTGTCGCGCAGCGCCACGACGTCGCCGTCCTGGGTGCCGGAGCCGCCGGACCCGCCGGCGCCGCTGCGGGCGATCGCCTGCCGCGTGAGCGCCACCTGCCACTGCGGCGCCGCCGTGCGCAGGTGCTCGCGCACCCGGCGCACCAGCTCGCCGACGTCGGCGTAGGCCCCCGAGCCCGGGGCGAGCAGCAGCGCCGGGCGGTCCGGGTCGAGCCCGAG